>SVPL01000016.1 GCA_015065925.1 Oscillospiraceae bacterium | reverse complement strand
TATTTCTCAGTATTATGGAACTGATGGCGGTTATGAATTTTCTGTTGCACATCATAGTTTGGCTCATTGGGACCCTGAACGTCCCGGAAAAGTAATTATGGAAGATGTAACTAAGGAACTACAACCTAAATGTATTTCTGATGTGCTTTATTCTGATTATGCAGATACAATTCAAAAGATTGCAGATGGAGCAGACTTCTATGATACCGTTCCAATTCAACCTGTAGAACGTTTGCCCGAAGAATTTAAGGGAATAAGAAACGGGCATAATGGTACGCATCATTTCTTGATAGATGATTTTTGCAGAGCGGTGGAAACCGGAAAACTTTCTCCCACTAATATTTGGCAGGTTGCAAGATATAATATTCCGGGATTATTAGCACACGAGTCAGCTTTGCAAGGCGGTGTTGCAATAGATGTACCGGATTTGGGCGAACCGCCTGAAGATTGGGAAGTTTTGTGGTCTTAATTGAACTTGTGTTTAGTTGATTATTTATCTATTTTCCTTAAAAGATGGTCCTCAGGTACTAAATTTTCTATGTATGCAAGCTCTAATTTTGACTGTCTTGATGTGGATGGTTTTAGCATTTAATCCCTCTTTTTATGCGGTTTTTCTTTGCTTTTATTATACCACATTTTGACGCTTTTTGCACTAGTTTTATGCGTTGTTTTACAAAAAAATGACCGCCGACTTACCTTTGTCAGCGGTCTGACCTTCCCCGTCAAGGGGAAGGCTTTTTTGTTCCTTAAATAAGAATTTATCACTTCGTACAATTACTTTAAAATTCTAAGTCCTTTAGGATAGCGGTTAGTAAGACGACTGTTTGAACATTTCCCAAATCCAAGGGAAACCCCTTCTACCCAAACTGCCGTATATCCATTTTCCCCATCTGTGTAAATTTCCTCACCCTTTAAAAATTTATAAACTCTCTCATCATCAAGGGGTAAATTCAAAATTCTTTTTGGCTTCACATTTGCGGCGGCAAACAGAGCGTGGGCGGGTTCCAGCCTGTTTTTGCGCATTTCACCAACAAGAAGTCCGTACCGCAAAATATCCCCTTTAATTTGCGGCGCATTTATCGGCGCAAGGTATATGAGATTATTCTTCTCAAACAATATCCCCTCAGGCAGCTCATTAAAATTATCATTTAAAAATTCAGTAACTATCCTTTTACTTTCTTTAGAAATGTTTTCCTCAAAGCAGAAATTTAAGGCTATTGCTTCGCCTTTTTTTCTGAATAGCGCCACAAAATGCCCTTCTCCCCCGTTTATAGGAATAATTCTTCGAACTTTATCATCAATTTCCGCATTGCCTGAAAGTCCTTTTATACCGAAATCTGCATTTATTTTTTCAAGAGTAAAATCGGAATTATTTTCTAAAAACCAAGCAACATTATCCTCGTTTTCCTCTTTTGCGAAGGTACAGGTGCTGTAAATAAGTCTTCCGCCACACCTTACCGCATTTGCCGCTGATAAAAGAATTTCCTTTTGAAGACGGGCGCATTTTAAAACATATTCCTCGCTCCATTGCTTTTCAACCTGATCGTTGTGTCGCCACATCCCCTCGCCCGAACAAGGTGCATCTACCACCACAGCGTCAAAAAAACCTTCAAGAGCATTACATAAATAATCCGCAGAAAGTGATGATACTACGGCATTTGAAATACCCATTCTTTCAATATTAGAAAGCAAAACAGAGGCTCTTGACCTAACAAATTCATTAGACCACAAAAGTCCTTCGCCATTAAGCCCCGCAGCAATACCTGTAGATTTACCGCCGGGCGCGGCGCATAAATCAAGAATTTTTTCACCCGATTTAGCATCAATTACCGCAAGCACCGAAGAAGCCGAGGGCTCCTGAACATAAAATCCACCCGCGTGGTGCAAGGGTAAATTGCCTACACCCTCAAAATCTTTTGGTATGTAATATGAATCCTTATAAAAAGGAGTGTTTTTTAGTTCAAAATTAAAATTTGACTGAACTGTATTAAAATTTGCTTTAAGAGGATTTACGCGGATTGCACGAAAGGGTTTTTCGGCAAAAATTTCATCAAAAATTTCATTTGACCATCCTAGCAAATCACAGGTTCTTTGTTTAAAAACAGTATTCATAAAAAACCTCTCCTAACCTTGTATATTTACACCCAAAAAGTTAAAAATAACCTTGAAGGGTGGTGAATTCTAATGGATAAGAATAATAACCAGAATAAGAATAACCAGAATAATAATCAGAACAATAATCAAAACAAAAACAACGATCAGAACAAAAATAATCAGCAAAAAAAGAACAACAACTAATTAAATTCAAATAACAATTATGAGCCGCCGTATAATACACGGTGGCTTGTTTTTAAATATAAATAAACTAAATTCGATTATTTAAACCCTCGCCCGAAAATTCCGCCCGTAACCGTAACCACTGTAAAGGCGTTAGGATCGGTAACAGAAACTGTTTTTAGAGCATTATCAACCTCGTTAACCTTAAGTGCGCAAATAAGGGTTTCATTGCTTTTGTTTTCAAAGGCGCCATATGATGGTAATATGGTGACTCCCCTATTAAGGTTTTCAAATATGGCTTTTGATACTTGGCTTCCCTTATTTGTTACAATAAAAATAAGTCTGCCTTTATCGGAGCCATAAAGCATAGCATCAAGCAAATTACCCGAAATAAATATGGCAACAACCGCAAAAAGAGCGGATTCAATTTCCTTGTAACAAATTGCCGCCAGAGTTATTATTATGCTATCTAAAATCAAAACCAATCTACCAATTCCAAGAAATGGGAATTTTTGCTTTAGGGCAACGGCAATAATATCAATTCCACCCGTTGTAGCTCCTCGTAACATAACAAGAGAAAGTCCAAACCCCGAAAGGGCTCCTCCAAATATAGCCGCTATAAGTCTATCTCCGTGGAAGGCAGGAAGTAAAGCACTGAAAAAATCTATTAAAACAGATATAACACTAATTATGAAAAGTGTTTTAATTACAAATTTACCCCCCATTTTTTTGAGTCCTAAAAGCAAAACGGGTATATTAAGACAAAACAAAACTGCTCCCGTAGGCAAATCAAACAGATAGTTAATTATAGCTGCGATACCTGTAAATCCACCGGGAGAAATATTGTTAGGCTCGATGAAAAAAACAAATCCAAAAGCATAAAGAGCAGAACCCGCAAGAAAAAAGATATAATCTAATATGCTTCTTTTAACTGCGTTTCTGCTCCTTTTTTTAAATTTAATCATCAACACCACCTCGGATTTATTTTATCCGAGTGGTAAATAACTATACCTAGAAATTTTGAGTTGTTGATTTCCAAATAAGTTCAAAAAGCTCATTTATTCGGTCGAACTGACCTGACAAATGCAAATATCCAAAAAGTGCCTCCAACCCTGTTGCAGAATGGTACTGGGCAACGGTTGACTGCTTAGGAACATTGTTGGTATGCAAATTTCTTCCGTGTTTATACTGCGATATTTCCTTTTCGGTTAATATTGGCTCTATAACCTTAAAAGCCTCTGCTTGAGAGTTAGCGTTTACAAAGGTAACCGAAAGTCGGTGTAATTCACCGATTGGCCTGTTTGTTTCAGCAAGACGCTGACGAACCAAAAGGCCGTAAACCGCATCACCAACAAAAGCAAGTGTGCCTGCACTAAGCTCATTTACACTCTGCATAACGGCACCTACCTTACATACTCAAATTCAATATCGTAAACACTTACGGTGTCGCCTTCTTCAACTCCTGCCTTTTCAAGAGCAGAAATTATACCCGAAGACTGCAATACCCTTTGAAAATACTGTAATGATTCATAATCATCGGGATTAACATCATCCAAAATTTTAAGAAGCCAAGGTGCTTCAATAATAAAAACACCCTGCTGTACACGAAGGGTAAAGTCCCGTTTTGCTTCTTTTGTGAAATCCTCAATGGGTTCGGGCTCAACCTCATACACCTTAATAGGTGGAAGCTTGTGAAGCTCGGCTGCGGTGTGCTGAATAAGCTCCTTTGTACCCTCAGCAATAGCTGCCATAATTGGGAAGAAAGCATAGCCCTTACCCTCAAAATATGTGCGGTATTCTTCGATTTTTTCTTCCTCAATAAGGTCACATTTATTTGCAACAACAATCATTGGACGGGTGCTTAGTTCTTCACTAAAGGTTTTAAGTTCGGTATTAATCTGCTCAAAATCCTCTATTGGGTCTCTGCCCTCACTACCTGAAATATCCAAAACGTGAAGTAAAATTCGACAGCGGTCTACATGGCGCAAAAATTCGTGGCCGAGTCCTGCGCCCGTTCCCGCACCCTCAATAAGACCGGGAATATCCGCCATAACAAAGGAACTGCCCTCGCCCATACTAACCACGCCTAAAACGGGAGTAAGGGTTGTGAAATGATAGTTGGCAATTTTTGGCTTGGCTTCACTAACTACCGAAACCAAGGTTGATTTGCCAACATTAGGAAATCCAACAAGTCCAACATCAGCCAAAAGCTTAAGCTCCAAAACAACCTCGGCAGACTGCCCTGGCACACCGCTTTTAGCGAATTTTGGTACCTGACGGGTTGAGGTTGCAAAATGCTGATTACCCCAGCCTCCATTACCGCCCTTTAAAAGCACAACGGGTTCTTCGCCCGATACATCTGCCATAATTCTGCCTGTTTCGGCATCCTTAACCAGCGTGCCCTTAGGAACGCGAATAACAAGGTCCTCGCCCCTTTTACCTGTGCAACGATTTCCGCCGCCGTTAGCACCGTTTGGTGCTAAGTATTTGCGCTTATAACGAAAATCAGCAAGTGTTGAAAGGTTGCTATCGGCTTGAAGCACAATATTTCCGCCTCTGCCACCGTCACCACCATCAGGACCGCCTGCGGCTACATATTTTTCTCTGTGGAAAGAAACGGCACCGTTACCGCCGTCACCCGCTTTTAAAAATATTTTTGCTATATCTACAAACATAATATCCTCCATACAAACAAACCCCGGTTAAAAAACCGGGGTGAATGGACATTAAGCCAAAGTAAATTATTCAGCAGCTTGGATGCTAACCTTTTTGCGGTCACGACCAAGACGCTCAAATTTAACCTTACCATCTACCAATGCAAACAAAGTATCATCAGAACCTTTGCCTACATTCTCACCGGGATGGATGTGGGTGCCTCTTTGACGAACGAGAATGTTACCTGCTAAAACGAACTGACCGTCTGCACGCTTAACACCAAGACGCTTAGACTCACTATCACGACCGTTCTTAGTAGAACCAACACCCTTTTTATGTGCGAAAAGTTGAATGTTAATCTTTAACATGAGTTACACCTCCGAAATTATTTTAATATAATCCGTAAACTGGTTAGATAATTGTTCCATATGAAGTTTAAATCCCAATAAAATCGGCAAAGCCTGTTCATAATCGGATTTAACCTTAAAAAGCATTTCTCCCGATTGCTCATCAACCTCCGCAACTGCATTAGCACCAACTATCTCGGTAACTGTATTTGCAGTCATATATGCGGCTGAGGATATCGAAGCGCAAACCAAACGGCCTGCATCATCATTAGCGGACTCGGTTGAATGGCCCTTTAAATGGAAGCCAACCAAAATATCGTCCTCAAATAAAAACCGAGCCTCGGTCATTATTCAGCAGTAACGATTTCGATGTTTTCAATCTGAACCTTTGTATAGGGCTGTCTGTGACCCATTTTACGGGCGCAACCCTTTTTGGGCTTGTAAGTGAAAACAGTAATTTTCTTGCCCTTACCGTTTTTAAGAACCTTACCTGTTACAACAGCGTTCTTAACATAAGGTTTACCAACCTTCATAGCGCCCTTATCGGGAGATAAAGCGATAACCTTGTCAAAAGAAACGGTTTCCTCTTCGTTGACATCAAGCTTTTCTACATAGATAACATCACCGTTTTCTACGCGATACTGCTTTCCGCCGGTTACAATAATTGCATACATTTTTCTGGCACCTGCCTTAATTCAAGTCTCGCTACTGTTAGGCGGCTCCCGAAATGGGCGCACTTATAGCCTACAATATGCGGCTTTTACAGTATACCGCGACTTTACAAAAAAGTCAAGAGAAAATTATATGTTTTTTAATAATATAAACAAATTTTAAAACTATCACAAAAAAAGTGTTGTTTTCTGTATGTTTGTATGGTAAAATAACAATATAAAATTTTTTTACGAGGTGATGATATGGATTCCGGTTCCGCGCATGGGCGAAGTATAAACTTAAATTTAATCGGCAGTTTGTATTGTCACACCTTAACCCTAAATCAGCCTTAAAATAAGGTTTGGTTTTGTTTGTTTTTGTATACACCAGTACCTTCTGCCAAAAACTAAGGCAGGAGGTTTTTTATGTCAGAAGAATCAAAGGTATTATATGATGAAATATGCGAGCTTTTAGATAATCGCAAATTCAACACTTTGCGTGATATCATAACCCAAATGAACGAGGTTGATATTGCAGAGCTTATTGATGAAGCCACCCCCGAACAGGCGGTAATTATTTTCCGCTTGCTTCCAAAACAACTTGCGGCAGAGGCGTTTGCTTATATGGATTCCGACACCCGTGAGCGTTTGGTGGTTGTTTTAACAGATAAAGAGCTTAGACTGGTTATGCAGGAGCTTTTTGTGGATGATGTAGCTTCTATGCTTGAGGAAATGCCCGCAAGCGTTGTTAAAAAAATGTTAAAGGCGGCATCTCCTGAAGACCGCCGCGAAATAAATCAGATTTTGCAGTACCCTGAGGACAGCGCCGGCAGCGTTCTTACAACCGAATGTGTAAGGCTAAGAGCTGCTATGACGGTAGCCGATGCATTTGAATATATACGCAAATATGGTCCCGATAAAGAAACTATTTACACCTGCTATGTTACCGATAACAACCGCTATTTGCAGGGTGTTTTAACGGTAAAGGATTTATTGCTTGCAAAATCCACCGATATTGTTGGCGAATTGATGGAAACTAATGTTATTTCGGCTCACACCACCGATGACCAGGAGGAGGTTGCAAAAACCTTTACAAAGTATGACTTCTCTGCGCTTCCTGTAGTGGATTTGGAAAACAGATTGGTTGGTATTATAACCGTTGACGATATTGTGGATGTTATTGAGCAGGAAGCCACCGAGGATATTGAAAAAATGGCGGCTATTCTGCCGGGTGACAAACCATATTTAAAAACAGGGGTATTTGAAACGGTAAAAAGCCGAATCCCTTGGCTTGTGCTTTTAATGTTTTTAGCGACCTTTACGGGGATGATAATAACATCCTTTGAAAACTCTTTAGCGGGTTCAATTGCCCTTACGGCGTTTATACCAATGATAATGAACACAGGCGGTAATTCGGGTAGCCAATCCTCGGTTGCAATAATCAGAAGTCTTGCCCTTGATGATATAGAATTTAAAGATATAGGTAGAATTATTTTTAAAGAATTAAGGGTTTCCCTTATTTGCGGTGGAATTTTAGCCATTGCTAATTTTGTTAAAATATTACTTTTTGATAATATTATTATGAAAAGCGGAATTTCAACCGAAGTTGCCATTGTTGTGTGCATAACCCTGCTTGTAACGGTTGTTGCCGCAAAAATTATAGGCTGTACCCTCCCACTGCTTGCAAAGCTATGCCGACTGGACCCCGCAGTTATGGCAAGCCCCTTTATTACCACAATTGTTGATGCCATTTCACTTTTTGTTTATTTTGAAATCGCATCGGGGATACTTGGGATATAAGAATTAAAGTATTTGTTTTAATTAATATATAGGTAGTTAAGGAGATTTATACATGGATAAACCACACATACCACTACAAAAATTTAAATTTTTAGACGGCAGTTGGTTAAAAATTATAGCAATGCTTTCAATGCTTATTGACCATACCGCCCATATGCTGCAAAAAGCTGTTCCGTTTTTTAGCGAGACAATTTCGTTGCCTTTTGGAAAGAGCGTTACCGTTTATTATATAATGCGTATGCTCGGTAGGCTGGCATTTCCCATATTTTGTTTTTTAATTGCAGAGGGTTTTTATTATACACGCAACAAAAAGAAATATGGTTTTAATTTACTTATTTTTGCAATAATTTCTGAGCTTCCCTTCAATCTCCTAATAAGCCGAGGAAAGCATTTATTTTACACGAACAAACAAAATATATTTTTCACCCTTTTTCTTGGATTTTTAGTCCTATATATATTGGAATGTAAATTAAATACCATATTCAAATTAAGCATTTCGGTATCAATAGTTATATTAAGCAGTTTTTTGCGTATCGACTATGGTACTTTGGGTGTTATATTGATAATAATGCTTTATGTTCTAAGGAACAACAACATTGCTAAAACAATAATAGCAAAGCCATTACTATCGGGCGGATATCCTGCATGGAGCGCTTTTGTATTGATTAATCTTTATAACGGTAAAAGAGGCTTTATACAGGGCAAATTTTTGAAATATGTTTTTTATGCTTTTTATCCTGTACATATTTTAATATTATATATCATATTAAAATTAATTCAAATGTAAATGATTTTTTAATTTATAATTTTTCTGGCTTAATAAATAACCAATAATCGAGTAGGAGACTGATCATTATTTTGACCTGTCTCCTACTCGATTATTTAAAAACTGAATGCTTTATTTTAGATAAAATCGGTCGCAAGCGTCTGTACCAAAAAAATCGGAACGGATAACTTAAAATAATATATTTTGTGTAACACCTATATCCCTTATTTGTTTTACAATTTATATACTTGCCATCGCGGTAAAATTCTTTTAAAATACCGACGATATCTTCTTTTTTAATATTAAATTCTGTAAAGTAGTTATTATCACCACGAATTATTAATGCGCCTTTTTTAATGCTCACAATTCTATGAAGGGTATATTTTTTACCCACACCACGGTAAGCAACAACATCGCCAACCCTTAACTCTCCACTAATTCTTTGAATAATAACTATATCTTTATGTTCCCTTAGCATTGGTCGCATACTGGCGCCTTTTGTTAAAACCGAAACTTCAGGTTGTGTCTTTAGCGCCTCACCAACACTATTAAAATCTATGTTTTGGTTGCTCATTCAACTAATCCGTTTTCTTTTAACTTATTTGTAAAATCCTGTACGGTTGCGCGAATTTCAGTTTCGGTAGCACCGGAATATTCCTTTGCAATAGCTGAAACAATATCATCCTCGGTAACGTCGGTTTTAAGCATGTTAAAAATATATGCGCCAACATCGTTCATTTTAAGAAAACCGCTAAAGTTTGTCATAGCGTCGCCAACAGGTACTGCAACATTTTTATCAGCAACCTTATTTATTATAAATTCATATTTAAGCTTCATAACAACTTCTCCTTACAAAATATAATATTAAAAATTATAGCACAAAAAAACAATATTGTCAAATTTATTAGTCTATCAACCAATATCATAGAATTCATATAAAGACAAAATATATATTAACTATTCTTAAAAAACATTTTTGTGCTTCTTTTTAACGCACCTTGGTATTTTTCTAAGCTCTTTTTTATATGTTTTACAATACTCTCTAATAAGCATACCTTTTGGTTTTTTATCAAAACTTTGAACAATGCGCGTACCAGGTCTGTTATTCGTTTCAATAAGTACAGCTTCCTCATTTGTTATAGCTATATCTAATCCTAATAAAATATTAGTCCCTGAACATAAAATAACTTTTTTTGCAAGTTCACAAACCTTGTCCCAATTTGGCAGTTCAAAACCTATAATAGAAGCTCCGGTTTTTGTAAAATATGTACAATTATCTTCAAGGTCAAAAGCGGGAGTGTCAACTATTCCATTTTCTACATTTATATTTGCTGCCAATCCGCCATTACGTAAATTGTCAACTACTTTTTCATCGCCGCCAAGTTTAAGGGTTGCGGCTATGATATGTGGAGTGCCATGGTCATTAAGAACTAAAACACGAACAGAATTTACAGATTGTGGATGAAGAATTGTCATTTTTTCGTGTTGCTCTATAAATTGTTCACAAATATAGTTACTGCCGATAATCGAAAGCAGTGTTTCCTCCATTGCCTTACTTCCATCCGAAATATCAAAAGCAAATACTCCCCTTCCGCAAGAGCCAGTGTTCGGCTTAAATATAACATTTTTGTTATTATTTATAAACTCTTTTACTGTTTCAAGTGGTGTTTTATCAACACGAAGCCAATCCCTTCCAATAATCTCTTTTCCGTAACGCTCATACTGACCACCCTTGCCTCCGCCGTAGCCTACGTTAAGCTTGGCATAAGTTATATATTGGTCATAATCTCTTAAAAATAATTTTCTATAGGATGGAGAATATTTATCGAATCCATAAAAAACATAATCATTAGGTTTATAATGGTGAATTCTGCGCCACCACCAAATATCAAAAGCTACTTTAAACTTTGAAAAACCTTTATATCCTAGTTTTTCAGCAGATCCAAAATATAACTCTATTCGTCTTTTTGGTGCGCCCAAATAATGTTTAAAACTTTTAGCCATACCTTTACTTCCTTGCTTCACAATTTAATTAATTATGCGACTTTTGAGGCCGTCCCCGGACGGGGAAGGGGGACCAGCGTACGCTGGTGGAAGGGGAGAATAATTAAATTTTCCCTAACCTCTTTTTCACCTCAATATGTATACATTCACACACTTTATTGAAATTTTTATTTATCTCAGAATTTTGAAATCTTATAACATAAAAACCCATTTTTTCGAGTTCTTGCTGCCTTGAAACATCATTTTCGCTAATCGCAGATACCATATAATGTTGTTTGCCATCTAACTCTATAATTAATTTTGCTTTTGCGCAATAAAAATCTACTATATAATTTCCAATTGTTTGTTGCTTTTTAAATTTCACAGGATAATCACATAAAAAATCATACCATAAATGCTTTTCCCAATCTGTCATATTTTTACGAAGAGCTTGCGCGATAGAAATATTATTTTTATTATAATTTTTCATCGCTTTTTCTCCCCTTCCACCGCTAACGCGGTCCCCCTTCCCCGTCCGGGGACGGCCTGATATGGTTTTGTTTTCTATTTGATATTTCCATTTATAATTGTATTATAGGCAACTTCTGCGGCTTCAGGTTCTATATTACAATGGATTATCCATAAATTACAGCAGGATAACAGGCGGTCTATAAGCTTCATTGTATTCATTACCGCCATGGGGTCTTTAGGCATATAAACCTGATTAAAAATACGGTCTATGACGGCATTTTTTTGCACCTTTTCAACGTAATTGGTTTCGCTGCGCTCAATAAAGCAGATATGCTTTAAGGGTGTGCGCATATTGCAACCTAAATGCTCTTTACCATTCCATGGTGTACCATAAGCATACGGGGATTCAGGCTCATCATCAAAAAAACGGACAATAGGTTTATCACCGTTTACAACAACCATTTTATCCCCTAAAAACTGTTGCCATAAATTCATATGGGTGGTTTTACCCGTACCTGAATGAGCTGCAAAAGCAACACCAACACCGTCAACGTCAAAGGTAGCTGAGTGTAGAATAAAGGCATCGCGCATTGGCAGCCGTTCTGCAATTTTTCGGTAAAGTGCAGTGCGCTCCAACTGAATTTCTTCAAAGCTATACGGTGGTAAACCTTCAATAGTGCGTTCGCGATCTGATATCTTTCGTTCAAGAGCAATGTCCTGCGGCGTGATTTCCACAGAAAAATCCGACTCGCCCTCACAAAGATATTCCCTACAGTATTCACGGGTGGATGAATACTGCACATTGACATGTACCATCTGCCCGGCGATTTTCAATATAAATTGTTCCATATTCACTCACCAAATATTAACAGAAACTAATATTCTCGGCTTCTGCAGCATTAATATATATCGAACTAAAAAATTTGGGGATAATTTGAATTATTCGCGGTTGTCAGCTACCGGTTTCAGTTTTTTTACACCAGCCGCTACTAGCCGACGGGTAAGTTCACATATTTTTGGGTCACAATGACCGGTATATAAGCCGGTTAAACGCATTGCCGGACATTTTGGGCAGGTCTTGTCATAAGCACAGCCTACACATTCCATCCCCAGCAGAATTTCTTGCACTGCTTCTTTCGTCTTCTTCCATGCCTCTGCATAGGACATTTCCAGGACAGATGCCTTACCAATCGGAAGCATCGAGCATGGGTGCATAGTTCCATCAAACGATATCACAGCAATTGCCTTGCCTGCAGTACATTTTGTTCCTTTAGGAGCAGTTGCAGAGTTTCCCATACAGGGCGGTAGCTCCTCTTCAATCGGTGTTATGGGGCCGGATAACAAAGCCTGCTCAACCGACAAATTCACAATTTCATCAATCGAAAGTTCATAATCGTTCTTCTCAGGATTATCTCGACTCTTTCCTAAATGAAAGGTGCTTGGATTGCTCCAAAAGTTATTTTCTTTACATAATTTTTTTATATTTATAAAGTCATCACGCATATAGCTACTTGGAGTAACCGCAACGTGAACCGGAATTTTCAATTTCATAAGCGCACGAATTGCGCCGACAGCCTTTTCAAAACCATAATGACCGGTAACATTTTTATACCCTTTCTCACAACTTCCGTAAAGTGAAATCTGAAACTCAGCAGGGGGGTATTTTTCAAAAAAATCCAAATATTCTTGGTTAATCAGCGTACCGTTGGTCATTACCGTAATAAAGACCCGTTTATTCCATAAATGTAAGTATAGTTCTTTGAAATCATTACGCAAAAGGCATTCCCCGCCGGTAAGGTCTGCAAAAAGCATACCGCAGTTAAAAGCCTCATCAAAAATCTGTTTCCACTTTTCTGTGGATAATTCTTTTTCTCGAAGTGCGTTGGAATCCTGATTGTGAATATAACACATCTTGCAGTCTAAATTGCAACGAGGGGTTAACTCAAAATGGCCGACAATAGGTTGTTGATTTTCTTTCGCTTCCCGAACTAATTGCCCTTTTAACTTTTCAAATACAAAATTACGCACAAAGTCCTCCTTAAAGTTTTGGCAGATGAGGCTTTCGCCCCATCTGCCACTCGTTTTTTTCACAAAATTGATAATTTGTTAAGCACAGTTGCCCAAGCCCATTACGGGCTCCTCTTCCTCTTCCTCGTAAGATGTAGTGATAACATCCATCATAGCGAACTTAACAAGCTCAACTTCGGGAGTCATGAACTTTTTCATACTGTAACGCCTCCTTTCATAAGGCATTGGTTATAAAAAACATAATTGTATAACCTTCATATAAGTATTGTCTTTCTGTCTGTTGCATGGAGCAACTGCCTAATGCGATTTTATAACAACTATAAATTACTGAGTTAAAGCATTATTACCAAAAACAGCATATGCACAATCACCATAAACCATCAGTGCGTTAGCAAGGTCGGGATTTCTGAGATACAAGTCGCCCTTTATAGCAGATGCTGAGCTAAAGGTATGTGTTGCACTTACCTGTACACCATCTTTATAGAGAGTAACTGTGAGAATATCACGCATCTCATCACTTTCGAGGTTATTAATATAAACACCGAATGATGTGCCGGACTTCAAGCAATCTGCGCCAGCAATGGTGAAGCTCTTTTCCATTACGGTGCCGTTCGGAGCAGTGTGAGTCTGAGTAACCTCTGCACTGTAGCTTTCCTTAACATCACTTTTAGCAACCTTGAATATAGGCAAAATTTCAGCTTTTGCATCAAGATTAAGTGAAATACTCTTCAATGTTGCTGTTATACCAGTCTCATCTGGCTTAGCAATTACTTCCATCTCAGGTTCCTCTGTAATGATAAGCGCAGTATACTCATCCTTCAGACCGTTTGTTGCCAAATTTTCCAAATTATACTCAAAGTGTTTCTGTGCTTCAGCACCGTAGTTCAGCATATTGGCCAACATCTTTGCTCTATTTTGAGAGTCCGCATCTGTTTTGGCTGTGTAAGCATCCAACAAAGAAACGGCACCCGTCTTAATGGACCAAGTATCCACATTGCTAGTAAAGGCTTCGCCTTCTGCAGTGATACCAACAATTCGTGCATTCAAATCGTCAGCCATTTCCTTAGCAGCAACTGTAATTGCATAACCGTAGGTGGTATGATTGGTCTTATCGCTGGTAGCAACGAGCTCTAATTCAGACTCAACGCTTCCTTTTTCTACAAGAACCTTGAAACTTTCATAGGGGCTGGTTGCCTTAATCTTTCTAACCTGGAAAATACCACGGATATCAGCACCGAGAACCATAGCCTTGCCGTAGAATGCTAAATCTTCGTCCAGATTCTCTTCACCGCAATTATCACATCTGCCATCTTGGTTAGCGTCAACATATTCGCAGAACTTTACAGTACCTTCAGTAGTGGTAGTTGCAACAGCAGCTTTGGAAGCATCCCAAGCTTCGGTAACTTCTACTGAAACTGTGGTATCTGCAGAATCGTCTAATACATTGAAGGTAAGGTTAGCGATAGTACCGGTAGCGGTAACATTCTCATCGGTAACATAAGCCCACATCATAACATAGGGATTAGTATCGAGAGTTTCGCTTTTAGCGCCAACTTCATCAATGTCAGCAACTAAAGTAGTTTTAGCTGCATTTGTGAGCTCAAGAACATTAGCATCATAAGATACTTCAATACCTAAAGCTCTGAAGCCAGGGTTAGCATCAATGCTAACGGGAACGGTTACAGTACCATCGGCTGCTACAGCGTCACCAACGCTGATGTCCAAGGTGGTACCCTCGGCTGTTGTTCCCTCGGCTGTTGTTTCCTCGGCTGCAACGCTAACCTGCATACCCATTACGCAAGAAAGCATAATTGCAAGGCCAAGAACGATTGACAATGCTTTTTTTAATGTTTTCATTTAAATATCCTCCTAAAAATTTTTTTTAATATTTAAATTTGATTTTATTATACAGTTAATTTTTCGATTTGTCAATGCATTTTATGAATTTTTTTTTATTTTTTTAAATTTTATTCTATATGTTGTATGAAAACGGGAGTTTTGAGTGTTATAAATAACACTTTTAAATGCTGAATTCAAAATGCAAAATGCAAAATTAAATTGAAAATTGAGAATTTACCTTAGCATATAGGAACACTATCCATATAACAAGTATCCGAAGAAAGATCCACCTTATTGCTCCATACTTTTTCGCTATCTATAGTAGGATCAATATCCCAAGCGATGGAATGGGTGCTATCTATATAAACTCTACAAAAATCTTCGATTTTCATAATACATTCAAATACCGTTCCGGACTTTATAAGTGGTGATACATCATAAAGCCTTTTTTCGCCATTATCAAAGCCAAGAGTCAAAGTAAAATCAACATTAGGAACTACACTTACAACACGCTTTCTACCACTTGAAAAATATTCAGCTGATTTTTTATCAAAACCTTTTGATAAATAATATTCTATACTTTTATTCATATCACACACTCCTTTACTGTTATTACAAAACCTTTCTCATTTCATCGGCTCAATAGAAAACAACTCTTGTTTTCCTTCTGCTAAAAGCCAATTTTCCATAAGTTCTTCTTGGTGAAAAGCCGCCCATCCCAATAACATTTTTAGTTGCTTACTAGGCATAGTTCCCTCTATCACCTCTAATTCTTTAATAGAAATTAAAAGTCTTACCTAATTATTATCGGACAACACCTTTTTTTGAAGGGTATCCATTTTATCATCAAGCATAGCGCTGATTTCGGCGCACTCATAAAGCTCGTTTGCCATTTCCTTTGTAAAGGTTGTATCCTTTTTATATCTGAGCTGATGCTCCAAGCTAGCCCAAAAATCCATTGCTATGGTTCTAAGCTGAATTTCCACCTTCATTATACGCTTTTCGTGAGCCAGAAAAATAGGAATACCAACTATCATATGCAAGCTTCGGTATCCGTTAGGCTTTGGATTTTTTATGTAATCCTTTTCCTCTATAAGCATAATGTCATCCTGCTTTAAAAGAGCCTTTGCCAATTCATAAACATCCTCGGGGAAGGAACAGATTACACGCACGCCTGCAATATCATTAAGATTTCTTTCAATTGATTCTATTGAATTATCTACTCCCTTGCGCACAAGCTTTTCGCTAATACTTGGGAAGGACTTTAATCTTGTTTTTATTGAGCTTATGGGATTACGGTCATAAGCTAACGAATATTCCTCATTTAGCACATTAAATTTTGTTTCAATCTCCATCATTGCACAACGGTAATAGGTCATAAGCCGAGAATATTCTTCAAATTTTTCTTTTATCCAGTCGGCTGATACATCATCTACCACCGAAAGTATGCGCTGTTTTAAAAGTTCATCTTTATTTTGTGCCATTTTGTTCTCCTGTTTGCTTTTTAAAAATTTTATTCCATAATTTAAAGGTAATCGGCCAAATGCAGCCTGCAAAAACTGCTATAAGAAAATAACGAATTCCATCAGCCAAAAGATCGTTGCCTATAATACTATAAAGAGGTGCTTTTAATCCTGATTTTATTGCTAAAATCGGAAGTAAACCAACCACTAATTTAAAGACCTGCACCCACCATATTCCCTCGGTTTTAAAATTGATATATTTAATATCTATTTCAAAAGAAATCCATAATCCTATAATAACACCTAACATTTTATAGGCAGTTTCGGTACCGTGGGCAAGATTATCTGCATCCACATCTGCGGGAAATTTATTTAAATGCACAAATGCTAAAAACGCTGCGGAAAACACTGTCATTATAACAAACAGAACCCTCATTGTTTTGTTCTGATTTACTGATTTGCCAAGCATAGGATAAAGCCCGAAAACCAAAACAAGCGCCAACAAAATTGAAACACCTACATCAAGTGGAGTATGAACTCCCAAATACATTCTGGATAGCGGTACCATTACACATATTATAACAGAAATGATTTTTAACGCCATATTTTTATTCCAAAGGGCGATACCACCAAAAATACCAACCGACGATTGAGTATGTCCACTTGGGAAGGAATAACCTGTTGCCTGCTCTCGCGCAGATTCAACAATTTCAAACTCCTCATCCAACACCCAAGGTCTGGGAATACAAAAAATCAATTTTAAAAACTGATTTAAAACCGTACCTAAAAGCCCTATTGATAAAAGATAATAACCTTGCTTTTTGGAAATGCACCAATAGAATAAAAGTCCTATCAGAATAAATGCCGTTTCCTCACCAAACATTGTAACAAACGAAAAGATAGCATCTAAAACAGGATTTCTTATTTCCTGAAGCCATTTTAAAAATTCCAAAATATCACATCCAATAATTTAAAAAGTTTTCTATTCCTATAATTCGGCAAAGGAAAAACACAAATATCAACACTACTGGGATTATTACTGCAATAAATGAAACTCCACCCTTTTTATGTTGATTATTTATTATATAGGTTCTGTAAATGCAATCAGCATATAGGCTGAAAATAAGGTTATAAATTACCAATGCCGCAACGGTAACAATATCAATGCCAAAATATATTGCATTAAGTCTGGTATCTTTAGAATTTTGTCTTAAATATTCTTTTACATAAGATTCTACAACCCAATCATCATACTGCATAATATGCTCAGGAATTTCAACCTCGACCGAATTTGATGAGTTTACAATCTCATTAATTTTTGGGGTCATAACCGCTGTTGAAGCAAAGAAAATCGTAACGCAAAGCAGAATACTTGTTAATACCTTTAATAAAGCATATAAAAACATTTTTCTGTAAAGTAGCCACAACTCAGGAAAGAAAAATGCCGCAAAATTCTTTGTAATGAATCGCTTGTAATTTTTATTTTCTGAAAATGCTTCAATATACCGCGCCGCATTGCGGTCAATAAAAGTGTGGAGCTTTCCGGGTGGAATTCCGTTTATAACAGAATCCTTATAGTAATTATTCAACAACATTCTCTCCATTCATAAAAGAATTATTTCTTCTGCTGAAAAAGAAAAATTATATACTACGCTTTTTAGTGAGGAATAAATCATAATAAATGATGGAATAAGAATAAAAGCAAAAGACTTAACGAAAAAATTTTTATCTTTAAACTTATTCATAAATAAATCACCTCACATATTTATTAATATAACATAAACTTATGAATAATTCAATTATTAGTTAAGGAACTTACAACAAAAAGCCCGCCGAAAACAGCGGGCTTTAAAGCTATGTTATTAAACTTAGTTGCGGTTGTTAATCATATCGAAAAGCTCGGTATAAACAACATCATCTTCAGAGCCGTTATCAGCGCCCTTGGACATAATATCCTCAAGAGCACCTGCTGCACCCTCTTTTTTCTCCTTCTTTTCGCCAAGACCTGTAGCAATAACGGTAATGCGCATTGCATCTTCAAGAGTTTCATCAAGCTGAACACCCCAAATAACATTTGCATTGGGATTAGCCATATCAGAAACAATGCTGGATGCCTGAGTAACCTCTTCAAGGCCGATATCAACAGAACCTGTAATGTTAATGATAACACCTGTAGCATTTTCCATAGAGGTTTCGATAAGGGCACTCTTAATAGCGGCACTTGCAGCCTGCTCTGCCTTATCACGGCCTGTAGCGGTTGCAACACCCATATGTGCTTGACCTGAATCACTCATAATTGCCTTAACATCAGCGAAGTCAAGGTTGATAAGCGAAGTAACATTAACAAGCTCAGAAATACTCTGTACACCCTGACGAAGAACATCATCAGCAATTTCAAAAGCATTTTTAAGGGTAATCTTCTGCTCGGATACAAACTGTAAGCGCTCGTTAGGGATAACGATTAAGCTATCTACACACTCGCTGAGAGCTGCAATACCCTCGTCAGCCTGAGCCATTCTTCTTTTACCTTCAAAAGCGAAGGGCTTGGTAACAATACCAACAGTTAAGATGCCCATTTCTTTTGCAAGCTGAGCAACAACGGGAGCTGCACCTGTACCGGTACCGCCACCCATACCTGCGGTAATGAATACCATATCTGCCTCGCGGATTGCTGCGGTGATTTCATCGCGAGATTCTTCAGCAGCGGCACGGCCGCGATCGGGATCGGCGCCTGCGCCCTGACCCTTGGTTGCACGCTCACCAATTTGAATTTTTTGATTAGCCTTAGAAAGGTAAAGGGCTGCGCGGTCTGTATTAACAGCAACAAACTCTACGCCGCGAACACCTGCATCAACCATACGGTTGATAGCGTTTCCGCCGCCGCCGCCTACACCTACAACTTTAATTTGAACAACATCTTCTACCAATTCGTTAGAAACATCAAATGGCACTTTTATCATCCTTCCAAATTTATACATTAAACGCGGTTATTTAGTTACATAAACACACATTTAAAATAATAACACAAACAAAAATGAATTTCAACACTTTTATTGCATTTTTTTTAAAAAAATTAAAAATTTTTTCAAAATATACAGTTTTTTATTCCCTTGTTAGAATTCCGCGCCCATTTTCGGGGGTGTATTCGGTTAAATCTATGCTACCAATAACATCTTCATCAACCTCTTTTAACATTCCCGCAAGATGGGCTACCTTTAAATCAATATGAGCCGAAGAACCTAATTCAACATTAAATCTGTTTTCAACCCTTATTTTGATTTCCATAAGCTCGGTAATATCTACCGAATTTACCTTTATGCTTTTATCTGTTAAAAGACCGAAAAGTTTTTGTAAAAGCTCTTGTTTTTTTGTATCGGTAAAGGAAACCTTATTGCCCGCTTTGGGTTTATTAATATCAACCCCCGAAATTAACATAAGGCTTGCATTTGGTTCCTTTGTTATTTCAAGAACCTTGTATTCACCGTCACACACATAATAATCGTTTTTTGCCACTATGTTATAAACGGCTTTAGCGGGAGTGGTTTTTATAACAATGCTTGACGGAAATTTTCTTTTAACCTCAGCCTGAGCTATAAAGGGGAGCTTAGTTGGAATATCTTTTTCGGCATTAAAGCCTGTCATCCAAAGATTTTCACCCTTTTTAATACCCGACGCCTTTATAATTTGCTCATTGGTGTAAACAGACTCCTTTGACTCTACCGTAATTTTTTCAACGGGAAAAAATACTGTGAGAGAAAGCACGGCAAGTGTAATGACCGCAACAATACACAAAAGAACTAAAAAGCGTTTTAGGGCGGCTTTTCTGCGCCTCGCTTTTTGCGCCTTGCGCTTTTTTTGTATCTCTCGTCTACGCTCCTCTATTGCATCATTCGGAGTTACTGCCATTATTTTTTCAACACCTTTCTACCGTTGCTCCTAAGAAGCTTAGATTTTCGGTTAATTTTTCATATCCTCTGTCTAAATGGTGGATTTTGCTGATTTCTGTTACACCGCTTGAAGCCAATGCGGCAATTATAAGCGCCGCGCCGCCTCTTAAATCGGTACATTCTACGGCAGCGCCCGAAAGCTTTTTTACCCCTTCAATAACCGCTACCCTACCGTTGGTATAAATTTTTGCTCCAAAGCGTTTAAGCTCATCCACAATACGAAACCTGTTTTCAAAAATGTTTTCCACAAACATTGATGAGCCATCTGCAACACTTAGCATTGCCATAAGAGGCGAACCTGCGTCGGTGGGAAAACCGGGATGCGGCATAGTCCGTATAACGGGTACTCTTTTAAGTCTGACCGGCGCTATAAGAGAAATTTGGTTTTGCTTTACCGAAAGCTCACAGCCCGCCGTTTTTAAAACGCTCATAACAGGGGTTAGGTGGGCAGGTATTGCACCTAAAAGAGTGATTTTACCACCCGTAACCGCCGCGGCGGCAAGATATGTTGCCGCTTCAATTCTGTCGGGAATAACGGTATGCTCGGCACTGCGTAGTACAGAAGTTCCGTATATAATAATATTATCTGAGCCTGCACCTTGAATGTTGGCACCCGCCCCATTTAAGAAATCTGCCAAATCGCTTATTTCGGGCTCTCTTGCGGCGCCGTGTAAAACCGTAACACCCTTGGCGGTAACCCCTGCAAGGATAATGTTTTCGGTAGCGCCTACGCTGGGAAACGACAGATGGATATCGGTACCAATCATTCCCTCACCGCAGTCGCATTTTAATATTCCGTGTTCTTCTTCAATTTTTAGTCCCAATTCATTAAGGGCATTTAAATGCAAATCAATAGGTCGAGGCCCTAATTCGCAACCGCCCGGACTTGAAAGTGAAGCCTTGCCCATACGCGAAGCAATAGCACCTAAGAATACTATTGATGAACGCATTTCACGCATTAATTCATCAGGAATAGAATAGTTTGTTAAATTACCGCAATCAATCGTCACGGTATCTCCCTCACGGACAACAACTGCGCCTAAATGCTCTAAAATTTTCACTGCGGCATCCACATCTGAAAGACGGGGACAATTATGTATAACGCTAATCCCCGAAATCAGCACCGTTGCCGCAAGAATAGGCAATACGCTGTTTTTTGCTCCGTGTAATTTTATAACACCATTAAGCTTTTTACCGCCGTTAACAGTTATTTTTGCCATACCGACAATGCACCCTTTCAAATAAAAACATTTATACTTTTATTTTATGCGATGCATTGATTTTGGTGTTTAGTCGGTGGTATAAAGTCTCATTATCTCATCATAAATTCGCTTGCAAGCATCGGGAATTGAATTTTCTTTTGCACGACTTCCCATACTTGTTAATTTTGGTTCATTATGAATGATGTTTTCAACCGTTTTTATAAGCTTTTCGCCACTTAAATCTTTTTCTTCAATGACCTCTGCCGCGCCTACCCTTTTTAAGGAAATAGCATTATGATATTGATGATTTTCTGCAACATAGGGCGAAGGAATTAATATTGAAGGCTTACCGCAAACCGCAAGTTCGCTTAATGTTATTGCACCTGCACGGGCTATTACCAAATCTGCCGCCGCCATACATTGTCCCATATTATTAATATAATCTTTTATTACAAGGTTTGGAGCGTTAAGGTCTACTCCCCTATTTTTCAGTTCCTCAACAAAGCTGTCATATCCGCCTTTTCCTGTGGCGTGAAGGAATAAAATATCGTTATCCTTCCACTTGGCGGTAATTAAATCCAAAACTGCATTATTTATTGGAGCCGCGCCTAAGCTACCTCCCGCCGAAAGAAGAATAGGCATATCAGAAAATCCCATTTCTTTTCTTGCGGTTTGCTTAGATAGCGAAAGGAACTCCTCCCTTACGGGATTACCCGTAACTACAGGCGGTTTTTTCAGTTTTAAGCGGGGTTTTGCCTCAACCATTGCAAGCATAACAACATCTACAAGGGGAACAAGCATTTTTGTGGTTACTCCGGGAAATGCGTTCTGTTCGTGAATTGCTGTTTTAATACCAAGCTTTGCCGCCTGACGCAAAACAGGACCGCTTACATATCCTCCCGTACCGACCACAACATCGGGAGAAAGGCTTTTTAAAAGTTTTTTGGAGCGAACCGACGAGGTTATTGCTTTTTCTGCGGCACTGATGTTTCTTGCGATATTTTTTATACTGATTTTACGCTGAAAGCCCGCAACATCAATGCCGTAAAAATCGAAGCCCGCGGCGGCAACCAATCGTTCTTCCATACCGCCTTTTTTTCCAATATAACTGATTTTGGCATCGGGATGCTTTTTTGCAATATACTGCGCAACCGCCAAGGCAGGATTAATATGCCCTGCGGTACCTCCGCCTGCAAACAAAATATGCATTTATGTCGCCCCTTTTAATTAGATTTTTGGGTATTACTGCTTCTTGATATTGAAAGCACAATACCCATTTGAGCCATTAAAAGAATTAGCGCTGTACCACCGTAGCTGAAGAAAGGTAAGCTAATTCCTGTATTGGGAATTGTATTTGTTACAACCAAAATATTTAAAATGGCTTGCAAACCGACCTGAAAGGTAAATCCAACGGCTAACAGTGCGCCAAATTTATCCTTAGCACGCATAGCAATCATAAAGCCTCGCCAAACAAGGGCGCAGAATAAAAGAATTATTACCATTGCGCCTACAAGTCCCAATTCCTCACAAACAATTGCAAAAATAAAATCGTTATGCGGTTCGGGTACCCATAGATACTTTTGTCTTGAAAGACCAAAACCACGGCCTAAAAGTCCGCCCGAGCCTATTGCCAACAAGGACTGAATTGTTTGATAACCCTTGCCCTTTGCATCTGCCCAAGGGTCTAACCAATATTTAAATCTGTCCGAACCGTAGCCAACTATACCTGTTGTTATCATTAATGCTACACCGCCAACTCCAATAGCGGCGCCGCCACCGATATATCTGCCCTTAAGTCCGCCTACTATCATAAGGCAAACGCCAATACAAAATATTAATATGGTGGCAGACAAATGGGTTTCAACAACAACCAATCCACAGATTACTGCCAAAAGAAAGCCTAATACTAAAACGCTGAATTTAAAACTTTTCATCTGCTTATAATTAGCAGAAATTAAATGTGAAAATAAAATTATTATTGCAATTTTACCAAACTCAGAGGGTTGAAAGTTTATTGGACCTATAACCATCCATCGTTTTTGAGTAGCACCTTCAACCATTGGCGGGAGAATCAACAAGGCGGCAAGCATTATTGCCGAGCCTATATATGCAATCCAGGCAATTTTGCGGTAAAAATGATAATCAATTTTCGAAACTATCATCATAATTACAAAGCCGATTGCCGCAAAAAACAACTGCTTTTTTATAAAATGATAGCTATCCCCAAAATAAGCCAGGGCATAAGCATAGCTTGAAGAAAAAAGCATAAGCAGACCAACGGTAAGCAAAATAATAACAAGCGAAAAAAAGCCAATATCCATTTTACCCTTTTGAATGAAACCGGACATTTTGCCTTTTTTAGGTACTCTTTTTCTTCCGTTTTCCACCTAAGTTTCCTCCCTTAAAAATATTTACCACCCCAACACTACGGGTAATATTGCAATTATGCTTCCTATCAAAGTAACAACAGAAAATACCAAAACTATTTTTTCTTCGCTCCATTTACACATTTCAAAATGATGATGAATAGGAGTCATTTTAAATATGCGCTTCTTTGTTTTCTTGTAATAAGCAACCTGAAGCATTACTGAAAAGGCTTCAATTAAATATATAATTCCAACTAAAATAAGTAATATGGGTTTACCTACGGCAAAGGAAATACCCACTATTAAGCCGCCAAGCATCATAGAGCCTGTATCACCCATAAACACCTTTGCGGGATGTGCATTCCACATAATAAATCCACCACAGGCACCCGCAGCGGCGGCGGCTATCATATTAGCGCCGTGGAAATTGCTGTATCCTGCGATTATCATAAATGCACAGCAGGCTACAAGGGTTACGGACGATGCAAGACCGTCAATACCGTCTGTTAAATTAACTGCATTGGTAAATCCGTAAATAAAGAAAAGTGCGATTGGCCAAAAGATAAGCCCTGCGCCCGAAAGCACATTAACATAGCCAATAAAGGGAATATATGTTGTTTGCATACCGCTGAATAGCAATACGATAAGATATGTTGCAGAAACTAAAAGCTGAGCAAAGGTTTTTTGTCTTGCCGTTAAGCCTAAATTGCGTTTTTTCACAACCTTAATAAAGTCATCCACAAAACCGATTGCACCCATACCTACCGCAAGACCGAAGGCGGCAAGCCAATGGGCTGTACGGGTGGAATTTTCAAACTCAAATTTAAGTTTTCCTGATGTAATAAATGTAAAAATAAGGGAAAGAATTATTGAAACAACAAGTCCTCCAAATATCATTATTCCGCCCATTGTAGGGGTTCCGCTTTTGCCTTCGTGCCATTTCGGCCCCTCTTCGCGTATAGTTTGACCAAATTTTAGTTTTTTAAGAT
Organism: Oscillospiraceae bacterium; assembly: GCA_015065925.1. Lineage (GTDB taxonomy): Bacteria > Bacillota > Clostridia > Oscillospirales > Acutalibacteraceae > UMGS1279. The sequence continues at coordinate 18,061 of SVPL01000016.1, read as the reverse complement.
ACGGTATAACAAAATAACCCGAAACAAAGGTTGCAATAAAGCCCACCAACACTGAAAAGAACGGTAAAAAATCAAACATTTTAAAATTCCCCTGTCAATTAATATTTAGTAAAGAGCCTATTTTTCAAGCGCCTCGGCAATAACCTCACGCTCATCCAAATGAATGGTTTCGGTGCCGATTATCTGATAGGTTTCATGGCCCTTACCCGCTAATACAATTATATCACCGGGTTTAGCATTTGCAATAGCAAAATTAATAGCCTCTATACGATTTTCAATAACCTTTTTGGGTGTAGGTATATCCTTCATACCCTCTAATATATCATTAATAATAGCTTTGGGCTCTTCGGTTCTTGGATTATCGCTTGTAACGATAACATAATCCGCGAGGCGCGCCGCGACAGTACCCATTTTGGGACGCTTTGTTTTGTCGCGGTCGCCACCGCATCCAAAAAGCACTACCAATCTGTTTTTAGGACATTCCCTAAAGGTATTCAGTATATTTTGAAGACCGTCGGGAGTATGCGCGTAGTCAATTATAACCGTAAAATCTCTATTAGTAGGTACTACCTCTGCCCTACCCTTAACCCCTTCAAGGCTGTTAAGCGCGTCTGTTACCTCATTAAGCGGCATACCGAGTTCTTTAGCGCATACCGCCGCCGCCAAGGAATTATAAACAGAAAATTTTCCTGCAGTTTTAAGCTTTACGCGACCTATTAAGCCAAAGCCTACCATTTCATAATCCACACCGTCGGGACGATATTTAATACTTTTGGCTGTATAGGTGCTTTCGTTGCTTACGGCAGAGTAGGTTGCCACTTTGCAACCCGAATTTTCTATAATTCTTTTTCCGTATTCATCATCATAATTTACTACCGCTAAATCGCAAAGGGAAAACAAAAGTCTTTTTGCCTCAAAATAATTTTCCATATTGCCGTGATAATCTAAATGGTCTTGTGTTAGATTGGTGAAAATTGCGGCGGCAAAGCGTACACCCTCTACCCTACGCTGATCTAACGCGTGTGAAGAAACCTCCATAACCGCATATTCGCAACCTGCATCTACCATTTTTGCAAAAAGACTGTAAAGCTCAAAAACGCCGGGTGTGGTATTTTTTGAAGGATAAACCTCGTCGCCAATCATATTTTGAACTGTACCTAAAAGGCCTGTTTTATAGCCCGAATGTTCAAATATTTTTTTAAGCATATAGCAAACCGAGGTTTTTCCGTTTGTACCTGTTACACCAATAACGCGAAGCTTCTTTTGAGGATTGCCAAACCACGCGCCGCAAAGCTCTGCTAAAGCTCTGTGAGTATCATCCACAACAATTTGATTTTCAAACCCCAAATCACGCTCGGTAACAATTATTGCCGCGCCATTTTCCAGAGCTTTATTTGCGTAATCGTGACCATCTGCAACAGGCCCCTTTACACAAACAAAAGCATTACCCTCGCTAACCTTTCTGGAATCATCAGTTACCCCGCTTATTTCCAACTCACAAAATTTTTTGGGGCAATTTAACATTAAATCTTTAAGTTTCATAACATTTACCTTTCGCTGAAAACCGCTTAGTGAACTTACGCGCCTATATCTCCCGTTTCATTGCTTCTGAAATGCACTTCGATTACGGTACCTTTATTAACCTCAGTACCTTCTGCAATGCTCTGCAGATAAGAAACAACCGCCTTATCACTATTAATATTACCTTTAAATCTAACATTTAATCCGTATTGCTTAGATAGATTATTTACCTGAGATAAGGTGTAGCCTATGAATGATGGAACTGTTGTTTTTTCCTCTACCGCCTCTTTATCGGTATAAAGAAGCACAACACCTCCGTCGAGTATCATACTTCCCGTTTCGGGTAATTGTTTTTCAACCTTTTCGCCATCGCCTACAACCTTATAAGTAAGACCTTCGGCAGTTAACATATCCTTAGCGGTGGATACGGTTTTACCCGATACATTTGGTACTGATTTAGCTAGTTTTTTAAGTTCTTCCTCAGAATACTGGGGCTCATAGCCCAAATAAGGCAGTATTTCGGATAAAATCTGACCTCCGGGCGGTGCAGAAATGGTACCGCCGTAATAATTAACGCCCTGAGGTTCATCCAAAATAAAAATCATAGCAATTTCAGGGTCATCTATTGGTGCAACACCGCAAAAGGATGCTACATAAAGTCTTTTTTTACCTGTGTCGAGCATTTCTGAAACCTTTTGTGAGGTTCCCGTTTTACCGCCTATTCTATAGCCCGGAACATAAGCGTTTTGTCCGCCGCCGCCATCAACAACGGCTTCCATAAGCTGACACACAAGCTTAGAGGTTTCTTTTGAAATAACCTGTCTTTTGACGGTTGTTTGATTACTTTTAACAATATTGCCTTCAGAATCAATAACCTTATCAACCACATGAGGTTGCACAAGATATCCGCCATTTACAGCGGCAGAAATAGCTGTGAGCAACTGTATGGGAGTAATTTTAAAGGTCTGACCAAATGAAGAAGACGCAAGCTCGGTGGGACCCATATTTTTTTCACTATGATACTGTGATGAAGCCTCACCCACTAAATCTATACCTGTTTTTTCGGTTAATCCGAAGGCTTTGAAGTACTTAGAAAATGTACTTGCGCCAATTGACTGACCTAAAGAAATAAAGAATGGGTTACAAGAATTTTGGGTTGCCTGAGTAAGATTTTGCATTCCGTGGCCAATTTTTTTATGACAAGAATAGCGTTGACCTGCAATAACTATATATCCCGGACAATTACAAGAGGTATTAACATTTGCAAAACCTTCTTCAATTCCGATTGCGGCTGTTATTACCTTAAAAACCGAGCCCGGCTCATAGGCGTCTGAAATGATTTTGTTTCTCCACTGACGATTACGAAGCTCGGCAAGCTTTTTGCTTCTTTCCTCGCCTTCAAGCTCATCAACAATTGCTTGGTCATCATCGCTAAGCTTAAACGGAGCGTTACAATCAAAATCGCCCTTTGTAGCCATAGCCAAAACCGCGCCTGTATTAACATTCATTACAAGACAGGCTCCGCGTTCGGCAACGCTGTTATTAACAATAGCAGTCTCAAGATGTTTCTCAGCAACATACTGAATATATGAATCAATGGTTAAAACCAAGGAGTTACCCGGCTCGGCATCCACTATCTTTTCATAACTGAAGGGCATATCTGCGCCATTTGCATTTTTAGCCGCAACCACTCTGCCCGTAACACCTGTTAATTCCTCATCATAGGTTAGCTCCAAGCCCGAAAGTCCGTTATTATCATCACCAACAAAGCCCAAAACGGTTGAGGCTATATTTTCGGAATAATAACGGGTTGAGGCTTCATCAATACCTAAATAATTTGATATTTTAAGGTCTTTATTAGCCTTTATGAATTCACGAACCTTGTTTGCGTCATCCTCACTTACCTTTTTCTTTATTTCAACATAATATCTGGAGGTTTTTTCAAGCTTTTCGATAATCCCTTCCCTTTCAAGGGATAAAATTTCAGATAAATTATCGGCAATTACATTTTTAACCTTTTCACGCTGTTCTTCAGAAACTCTGGTTAAATCATTAGGAGTAACATAAACCGTCCAAACCGTAGCGCTTTTTGCCAAAACATTCATATTAGTGTCATATATGTTTCCGCGCTCAGGGGTAATATAAGCGTCGTGCAGCTGCTGAGCAGATGCCTTGCTTTGATATTCCTCACCGCGAATAAGCATAATCGTAACCAATCTGAAGCTTGTAATACATATTGTCAAGGCAACAATGCAAACCATAATTGCTCTTATTCTTTTAAACATTTGTCTGCTAAGACCTAGTTTTGCCACGGTTTTCACCCCCAAAAATTTCTTCTTTTATAATGCCCAAAACGAGAGTTAAATAATTTTAACTCCCGCCGGTATCATTTTAGATTATGATATATTTTTGCTAATTATTCTCAGCAGATAATTCTCCTTCACCCAAAACTGCTTTATTTTCCTCATTTATTCTAATATAAACCACTTGACTTTTAGAAAGCTTTCTCATTCCCAAAGCCGTTGCGGCTTCTTCTAAATTATTATATGAAAGCTTTTGCTCCATCTCAAAATTAACCGAAGCCAATTTACTTTCTGCAAGAGTAATTTGTTTTTCCATTTTAGAAATTTCATATTCAGTTGCGGTTATTTGTGAACGGAGAAAAATATTTCCGCTTAATGTACCTATTATAAATAAGGTAACAAGAATTAAAGATATTTTACCGGATAAGCCCGAAGCCGCCCTTTTTCGGCGAAGTGCTCTTTTCTTTTGTTCTTCAGGTATATCAATTATTTTTCCTTTCTTTTTAGGTGCTACCTTTTCTGCCGGAGAGAACATTGAAAAATCGTATGCCAAGCCATCTTCATAATACTTTAAGTTATTCATATTAAATTTATCCTCCCACATTTTTATTCATTTATCTATTTTATTCTTTCTATTACGCGAAGCTTTGCGCTTCTGCTTCGCGGATTATTTTTTATTTCATCATCGCTTGGAATTATAGGCTTTTTGGGAACTAATTTTCCATCGGGAGTTTTTCCGCAAACACAAACAGGAAAATCAGAAGGACAGGTACAACCCTTTGTTAATTCAGCAAAGGCTTGCTTTACCATTCTATCCTCTAAGGAATGGAAGGTTATTACTGCCAAAATACCACCTATATTTAATCTGTAAAAGGCTTTTTTCAAAACCTCTTGAAGGGCGTCGAGCTCACCATTTACCGCAATTCTTATAGCTTGAAAGCTTTTGCGAGCAGGATGTCCGTCCCTTCTTGCCGCCGCAGGCACAGCCGCCGAAATTATCTCTGCCAATCGTACGGTAGTTTCAATAGGCGCTATGTTTCGTTCCCTTTCTATTGCCTTTGCAATTCTAAAGCTGAATTTTTCCTCACCGTAACGGGTGAGAATATCACTTAACTGCTCAACCGAAAGATTATTAACCAAATCCGCTGCAGTTGTACCGCTTTGCGCCATTCTCATATCTAAAGGTGCGTCGGTATGGTAAGAAAATCCACGCTCACCTTCATCAAGCTGATGAGATGAAACTCCCAAATCCAAAAGCATACCGTCAATAAGCTCTATGCCTTTATCATCTAAAACCTTATCAAAATCTTTAAAATTAGACTGCACAACCTCTGCGGGTAAGCCTTTAAGCCTTTCTCCCGCCGCTTTAATGGCATCGGGATCACGGTCTAACGCTATAAGTCTTCCACTCTTAAGGGATGAAGCTATATGAAAGGAATGACCGCCACCGCCTGCCGTTCCATCTACATATATTCCGTTTTCTTTAATATTAAGCGCGTTTATGGATTCATTAAGCAAAACTGAAATATGCGAAAATTCCATAACTGCTACCCCTACAAATTAAATTCTTCGGCAATAGCATCCATATCTTCTTCGCTGCACTCAGAATCCTCACGATTCCAGTTTTCAGGACACCAAACCTCAAAATAATCTGACATACCTATAAATGAAGCTTCCCCTTCAAGCTCTGCAAATTGACGAAGCTTCACGGGAATAAGAATACGACCTTGGGAATCGCACTCCACCGTTGTTGCGCTGGAATAAATTTTTCTTTTAAAACCGCCAACTCTTGCGGGAAGGGCACGAAGCTTTGCATCCAACTCAGCCCATTGCTCCATAGAATATACACGAAGGCAGGGACGACTATCTATGCTACGGCAAATTATAAAGCTTTCGCCAAGCTCATCACGAAATTTTGACGGTATGAATGCGCGGCCTTTTTTATCCACGCTATGTTGAAACTCACCAAAAAACATTTTTCGCCCCTCCTTTTCCACCACAATTATTATTCTAAAGTGACTTGTCCACCACAATTAGCCACCTTGATGTTTCTATTATAAGTAAAGAAATCCCATAATGCAAGTGTTTTTTTAATATTTTTGTGATTTTTTCAAAAATTTTTTTACGCAATTGTGGTATAAAAAAAACGCTACACAATATATAGTGTAGCGCCCGATTTTCAAATAAAATTTAAATTGTAATACTGCGGTGGTGGATTGTGGTTTAAAATTTTAAAAAATTCCTTCTTTTTGATATTCTTTTGGTGTTTTTCCAACATAACGCTTGAAAACCCTTGTAAAATTACCCGCATTTACAAATCCGCAGGATATGGCAGTATCATATACACTGCGCCCTGAACTGAGTAGTGCCTTCGCCTGTTCTACCCTAACGAAGGTTATTTGTTCCACAAGGGTTTTTCCCGTTTTTGATTTAAAATCGGTCATTAGCTTTGTACGGCTTACAAAAAATTGAGATGCCAAATCATCTGCAATGATTTTTTTGTCATAATCCTTTAAGATATAACGCAAAACATCATCAATATAATTTTCCTTTTGCTTGCCGTATGCACCTTCCTGCTCGGCTTCTTTAAATACTGTACTGATTATTAATGCCAGTAAAAGAGGTTTATTCTCGTCACTTTCACATTCAAGCAACGGAAATAACTGTAAAAGCCTTTTTGCCCCATTTTTGGAAAGAAAAACTACATTTCCTCCTTTTTTAAAAAGCCGGTGGAGCTTTAGTTCATATTGTGGCAAGGCTTCTAATCCCGAATTATAAAAATAAGCATTGTATCTGAAATACCTACCCGCCTCAACCAATATATGGTGATTTGTTTTGGGAAGACTAAAAATAACACAGCTTCCATCAGCTTGATATTTTTTATCATCAAAAAGTATTGTAACATCACCGCAAGCAACAAAGCTAAGCTCAAAAAACGGATGACTGTGAGACTCAAGCATATTCCTGCCTGTTGAGTCGCCGTCAAATACATCTGTCCAGATAATATTTTCTTCCACCCTATTCATAGCCCCTATCTTTTTACGATTTGAAACATTTCTATTGTTTTTCTACCTAATTATATATCATTTTTGAACGATTTGCAAGATTTTTTAAACAATATGCTATTGAATGTTTTAATATGATTTGATATTATACACTCAAAGACCAAAATAAAGGGGTTATTACTATGAAGCTTGGTGTATGTGTACCGTTAAATGCAGAAAAACTTTTTGATATTAAAACCAACATTAAGGATGCGGGCGCTCAGTTTATTGAGGGTAACCACTACGCCCTTTCTACCATTGATAAAGCAGATTTTAACAAAATAGTTGCTTTTACCAAAGAAATTGGTTTACCAATAACCAATACAAACTGTTTTTTGGGCAGTATGAATATTTTTGATTCTAAAGAACTTTTAAAAGAGGGCGAAGAATATGTTAAGCGTTCTTTTGAAAGATTTAGCGTTACCGACCTCAAACATGTGACCTTTGGTAGCGGTATAAGTAGAGCAAGTAACGAAGCTCGCAGTATAGAGGACACCAAAAAAATATTTGCCGAATTTTGTTACAATACTGTATCTCCCTTAGCCAAGGATTATGGCTACACAATAGGTATTGAACCCTTAAATCATAATGAAACCGATGTTTTTACTACTGCTGCCGAAACCTTTGAATTTGTTAAAAAACTAAACCTACCTAATGTAAAAATGATAGTTGATTATTACCATTTTACTTTAGAAAACGAAAATCCTTTGGATTTAATTAACTATAAGGGTTATATTTCACATTTACACATCGCAAGTAAAAATCAAGGCAGAACTGCTCCCCTACCCGAAGATAACGAAGGCTCAAGCTATATAACATTTTTGGAGTCGGTAAAACCTGCAATTGATAACAATGTGGATTTATCCATTGAAGGCGCTATTACTGGCCCCCTTAATCTTAACTTTGATTATCTTAAGCTGCTGCTAAACAGTTAATAATATTTATTATTTGTATAAAAAGCAAAAACGCTCTTTGGTTTTTCCAAGGAGCGTTTTGCATTTTAGCGCATACACAAAAATTAATCTTTTGAATAGCCGATATTTTTTTCTTTAGTGGGATCAAAGGTAAGATTGCATATAGAGGCAACCAATCCATAAATACCAAAGGTAACAATGCTTAAGAAAAAGTAAGCTGCAGTTCTGGAAGTATAGCCATTGGGTTTTAATGATGTATGGTTAATAACAATACTGCCAATCCATCCCAAAAAGAATGTAAGCAAAAAGCGAACTAAATTGTTTTCCTTCACAAGCGTCCCCCCCTCTCTTGTTTTTTTGAATAAATGATATTATTCGGCAATTGTCGACATTGCATAAATAATTATATCTGTATTACAGATAAATGTCAATATCTTTATTACAGATATTGCATAATAATTTTGGGGTGATTATTATGCAATTTAAAAATTTACGAAGCATAAGAGAGGATAAAGATATTAAGCAAAAAGACATTGCCGCTTATCTTAATGTATCGCAAAACACATATTCGCAGTATGAAACAGGCGTTATTTCTTTAACCGCAGATATCTTAATAAAACTAGCAAATTATTATGATGTAAGCATAGACTATCTATTAGATAGAACTGATAATCCAAATCTACAAAAATAACTTAATGATTTGATTTTTTTATTATTTTGGGATTTTTATTCTTGCAAAATTTGTAATTTTATGAGATAATAAATAGAAATATTTTTTAAAAGGGGTTTATTATGGAAAAACAACGAAGTAGCTTTACTGGTAAAATCGGTTTTGTGCTTGCCGCGGCAGGTTCAGCAGTAGGTCTTGGAAATATTTGGCGATTTCCTTACCTTGCGGCTAAATACGGCGGAGGTTCATTTTTACTTACCTACATAATTTTATCGGTAACCTTTGGCTTTGCTTTAATGGTTGCAGAAATTGCAATAGGCAGAAAAACGGGGCTTAGTGCAATAGGCGCCTTCCAAAAGCTTAATAAAAAGTTCTCCTTTATTGGCTATTTGGCGGCTATAATTCCTGTTTTGATTTTACCCTACTATTCAGTAATAGGTGGTTGGGTTACGAAGTATTTTTTTGCATTTAGCACCGGTGATGCAACCAATGCCGCAAACGGAGAATATTTTGGAAATTTCATAGGCAAAACAGGTGAACCTATTTTTTGGTTTGCTGTATTTTTGGGAATAACAGCCATTGTTGTTCTTTGTGGTGTTGAAAAGGGTGTTGAAAAGGTAAGTAAAATTATGATGCCTGTTTTAATATTCCTTTCTATTGGAATTGCCGTTTACACAATGTTTATTCCCGGTGCAATGGAGGGTGTGCTTTACTATTTAGTTCCCGATTTCTCTCACTTCTCCATAATGACGGTTGTTGCCGCAATGGGCCAGCTTTTCTATTCAATGTCACTTGCAATGGGAATTATGATAACCTACGGCTCATATATGAAAAAAGATGTTAGTATTGAAAGCGCCACCCATCAAATAGAGATTTTTGACACGGGTGTTGCATTTTTAGCAGGACTTATGATAATTCCTGCAGTGTTTGTATTTAGCCCTGATAATCTCGGAACTCAGGCGGGCCCCGGACTTATGTTCCAAACACTGCCTTCCGTATTCTCAAATATGCCGGGTGGCACTATTCTTGGTGCAGTATTCTTTTTACTTGTGCTTTTTGCAGCACTTACATCATCAATCTCACTTATGGAAACTATTGTTTCAATTTTCCAAGATAAATTTAAATGGGGCAGAAAAACCTCTTGCTTTGCCGTGCTTTTGGTTTGCATAATTTTAGGTGTTCCGTCCTCACTTGGTTTTGGTCCCTGGGCGACAATTAAGCTTCTTGGTATGGATTTCTTAACATTCTTTGATTTTGCAAGTAATAGTCTGCTTATGCCAATTGTTGCTTTCTTAACTTGTATTTTTGTCGGTTATGTTATTAAACCTAAAACAATTGAAGCCGAGGTTTCTCTTTCGGGTAAATTCAAATTAAAGCCTCTTTTTGATGTAATGATTAAATATGTTGCACCTATTTGCTTACTTTTGATTTTAGCATCCTCAATTTTAAGTGCATTTGGTATTATTAGTATTTAAATTATAAAGACGATAAAGGTTTTAAAGACTTTTATCGTCTTTTTGTTGAAAACCCAATATTAATATATTATAATTAAAGAATAGAATTTTTATTAAGGAATGAAGCGTTAAATGAAAAAGCAAAAGCCTAAGCTTTTAAAAAGATTTTTACCATACTACAAAAACTACACAAAAACACTTATTTTGGATTTATTATGCGCGGCGCTTACTACTATTTGCGAACTTGTTTTACCGCTTATTGCAAGACAAATAACAGGTTATGCCACAACCGATATTGCCTCCCTTACAACACAGCTTATTTTAACCTGGGCAATTTTTTACATAGTTTTAAGAATTATAGATACCTTTGCCAACTACTATATGGCGTCGGTAGGGCATATAATGGGTGCGAAAATTGAAACCGATATGCGCCGTGACTTTTTTGGCCATTTGCAAAAGCTGTCATTTACATATTATGACACCGCTAAGGTTGGCACGCTAATGTCACGCATTACCAACGACCTTTTTGATGTTACCGAGTTTGCCCACCACTGTCCCGAAGAATTTTTTATTGCGGGAATAAAAATAATTGCATCCTTTATAATTCTTTGCACTATGAATGTTCCCTTAACCATTATTGTTTTTGCCATAATTCCCGTTATGACACTTGTTTTGGCAAGGTATCAGAAACGAATGAAGGACGGTTTTCGTGAATCCCGCACCCAAATTGGTGAGCTTAATTCCCAAATTGAGGATAGTCTGCTTGGAGTCAGAGTTGTAAAATCCTATGCCAAAGAGGAGTACGAAAAGGAAAAGTTTAACAAGGGCAATCTTGTATTTTTAAAGGTAAAAGAGCGCGTTTACAAAATTATGGGCGCTTTTCAGTCCTGCACCCGACTTTTTGACGGACTGATGTACATTATTGTAGTTGCTGTTGGCGCCTTCTTCCTTAAAAACGAACAAATTACGGCAGGCGACTATGTTGCGTACCTTCTTTTTGTTACCACCCTTATGACCTCTGTACGCAGAATTGTAGAATTTTCCGAGCAGTTTAATCGCGGTATGACGGGTATTGAGCGCTTTTCTGAAATCCTTGATATCGAGCCTGATATTAAAGACGAAAAAGGTGCAACCGAGCTTAAAAATGTCAAGGGAGAGATTGAATTTAAAGGTGTTTCCTTCCATTATAACGAGGGTAACAAGGATGTTATTTCAAATCTGGAGCTTAGCGTAAAATCGGGCGAAAACATTGCCCTTGTAGGGCCGTCGGGCGGTGGTAAAACTACACTTTGCTCACTACTCCCCCGCTTTTATGATATAACCGATGGTGAAATAACCATTGACGGTAAAAACATTAAAGCCGTAACCCTTAAATCCCTTAGAGAAAATATTGGTATGGTAGCTCAGGAGGTTTACCTTTTTTCGGGTAGTATAAGGGAAAACATTGCTTATGGAAACCCCAACGCAACAGATGAAGAAATAAAAGCCGCCGCTAAGCTCGCGGGTGCAGATGAATTTATAGATGAGCTTCCTGACGGTTACGACTCATATGTTGGTGAACGCGGAATAATGCTTTCGGGCGGTCAAAAGCAAAGAATATCCATTGCCCGAGTATTCCTTAAAAATCCGCCTATTTTAATTCTCGACGAGGCGACAAGCGCACTTGATAACGAGAGCGAAAGATTGGTGCAAAAATCACTTGAAAGGCTTACAAAGGGCAGAACTACCTTTACTATAGCCCACCGCCTTACAACCATTAAAAATGCCGACAGAATTTTGGTGCTTACCGAAAACGGAATTGAGGAATCGGGAACACATAAAGAGCTCCTTGAAAAAGGCGGAATTTACAGCGAATTTTATAAGCTCTATTCGGCGGAATAAAAAGTAAACTGCAGTAGAAATTACGCAAAACAAACATTTTTGTATTGACATATTTTTCAAAAGTAATATAATGTTCTTGTAAACGCATTTTTAATGCAAAGCAAAGGAGATATTTTTATGGAACCTATTAAAATTGGTATTGTGGGTATTGGCCGTGCAGGCTGGGGTGCCCACACAGTAGAAGTTGCCGACAAAGAGGATATGTTTAAAATCGTAGCCGCTTGTGACATCATTGAGGAAAGAATTGATATGATGAAGGAAAAATACGGCTGCAAAATCTACACAAGGGTCCAAGACCTTGTAAATGACCCTGAGGTTGAGCTTGTAGACATTGCAACCCGCTCCTGCGACCATTACAAGCACGCTAAAATGGCGCTTGATGCAGGCAAGGCTGTTTTGGTAGAAAAGCCCCTTTCGGTTGAATATGAGCAGGCTAAGGATTTAATGGATAACAGCAACAAGCCCGGCAAACCCAGACTTTTTGTTCGTCACAACCGCCGTTTTGAGGTTGCCTTTAACGAGGTTTTAAATACAATTAACTCGGGTATTTTAGGTGATGTGTACGAGGCGGGAACCACCTGTCTTGGCTTTGAATTTCGTGATGACTGGCAGACTCTTAATGAGTTTGGCGGCGGTCTTTTCAGAAACTGGGGTCCCCACCTTATAGACCACTGCTTAAATCTTTTGGGTGCTAAGGTTGCCGATACATACAGCGAATTTAAGCACGTAACTGCGGGCGGTGACTGTGAGGACCATGTTTATATCAGACTTTTAGGTGAAAATGACCGTACAGTTACTCTCACCCTTTCGGGTGCTGTTGCACTTCCCAGAGCGCGTGAATTTTACGCCTACGGTAACCGCGGCGCTATTGAAACGATTGGAAATAAGGTTAAGCTTCGCTACATTAATCCCGAGCAGGTTATTCCCGAGCCAATCGCTAACCCCGGTGCACCCGCAATGAGCTTTGGTAAAAGCGGTACCTTTGCTACCAAAACTCCCATTGAATGGATTGAAAAGGAATACGAGCTTGAAGGCGAAAATCTCTCCCAGATGTGGACCCACCTTTACAAGGATTTCCGTGAAGGCACTCCCTACCCCATTACCGACGACGAGGCATTAGAGGTTATAAGAGTAATCGCAATGCTTAAAAACAACACCAAGATTGTAAAAATTAATAAATCTAAATAAATAAAAACGGTCTATCTCGATTAAAACGAGACAGACCGTTTTTATTTAAACTATTTATTTAAAATTGGGGCGAAACTATATATACCAAAATACCGCCATCAACACATAGCATCCATTCGGTTATAAAATTTCGATTAATATTAAAGTCCTATAACGCAAAGTATGCCTGTGCCTAGAATTATACCTATCCATTGTTTTAAATTTAGTCTTTCTTTAAAAAAAACAAGATCCGAAATGAGAGTCACAAAAATAAGACCGCCGTTTGATACAGGGAAGAATATTACCTTTGGCAAAGCACCTGCAAGGTACAAATTTATTATATGAACTGCACCCATAAAAGAGCCCGAAAATCCCGCCTGTAAAATTGCAGAGCTTTTTATTGTGAAGCTTGCTTTTTGTTTTCTTCTGCAAATCTGCCATCCCAAAAAATTGATTATTACCGTAAAAATAAAACTGTATCTCAAAAATCCAATAAACTCTTTGGAGTAATCAGATTCTTGTTGAATTGTTTGAATAATACCTATAGCCCCTAAAAACAACATACTTAAGATTGCCAGACCTAACCATTTTAAGCCAACCTTGCCTTTAGAAAGATTGAGCGAAAGAGATATAGAAAAAATAAGTACAATCAGAAGAATTTGTTGAAACAAAGTAATATTTTCTTTCCACACAATTGCTCCAAAAATAATAGGAATGACCAATCCCGAACCAATTATAAATGTGGTAAAAGACATTGTTCCGCATTTCAAGGCCTTTAAAAAGAAATATTGATTTAGCCAAATCGCCAACGCAAAGGCAAACGCCAACAAAATTGTATAGGTTGATGTTTTTTCTACCTTAAAAAACATAAGTACAATAACCGAACCTATATACATAAAAAAATTAAATTTATAAATATCGGTTTCAGTTTTTAAATTCTTTTTAGTAAAATTGTTAGAAAAAATATTTTTAGTGGTTTCAAGTAATATACTTAACATTAATAAAAGATATAATATCAAAATTTTTCAATCTCCTTTTTGTTAAGTTTTTTATTATAACAAGGACTTCAAAACTGCTATAGACTCTGTATTCAGTGCCAAAGCGACTATGCTTAAAACGGCTAAAATCATTCCTATTAGTTTGAATTTATCTATTTTTTCTTTAAAGAAAATTACGGAATATATAGCCGAAAGAACAAACACTCCGCCGTTATCAACAGTATAAAGAATTGTAACAACATTACCCAATAGGGGGATTAGGAGCATATAAACATTTATTGCCATTGCCGAAACTATAAAGCATAAAAGCATTGGAAGTACGGCTTGTTTTCCCATTTTAAATGCAGATGGTAATTGTTTTTTCTCTGTAACCGCCAACTTAACAAAAGCCAATAATCCCATAACTCCAAATGTGATTATTACCATTTCGTTGCTTTCATTTTCAGCGTACATACTTTGGATTTTTAAAAATGTTCCGTAAAGTCCGTTACAAACGCCAAGAATTAAACAATATATGTAATAAATAAGGGTGGTTCCCTTTAACTTCATATCCTTATAATTCATAAGAATAAAGGCAACAAACATAACCGCTATTGCTATATAATGATAAACCTCTAATTTATGCCCCGTAAACATTTCGTAAATTGCAGGTATAAGAATACCGCCAAAAATCATAGCAATATTCATAAATGCATAGGAACCTTTGGCTCCCGCCTTAATTAAAGCGTTATTATAACCAAAAAGGGCTACTGCATTAAGTACGCCTATGCAAACTGTAAATAATGACGGTGCAAAGCTAAAGCCTATCCATTTTGCTGAAAAGCCGTCAAGAGATGCACTAATATCAAATGCCATCCACACAAGGGTGAATATAACTATAAACACGCCCTGAAGAATACAAAACACTGAGGACGAAAGGTCTTCTCTGCCTTTATATTTTTGATTAAAAAAAGTACAAAAAAGGGTTTGCAGACTATAAAGAACAATAATTGATATTATTAAAATTGCTTGCATTTGCTACTCACCAAGTTCAATATTTTTATTTTTATCTATCCATTCTCTTAACCAATATTCGCTGGGAAGTCCAATTCCCATTACACAGTTGGTTAGAAAAATCATACCCTCAATTTGCTTTTCTTTAAGCATTTTAAGTCCGAATTCGCACTGATGCTCCATTAAATCGTTGGGAATGGGCTCCCCTGACATATAGTCATAAATATAAACACCTAAATAGAGCTTTTTATTGGGGAACGCCTTTTTTACCGTTTTAAAATTGGCTTCTAATTTAGGTAAATCCTTCATTTCCCAAGTCCAAAGGGAAAGACCTGTAAAGCTATTCCAAAATTCGGGATTTTCGTCCCAAAGCCTTGCCTCAGCATTGCTTATGTAAACGGTTGCCCAAAGCTCCATAGGACGCGGTGCATTTTTAAAGGTAGATGTAACACTTTTTAAAATAGCTTGGTTTTTTTCTTTTTTCTCGGTAAGCTCCTTTAAAAGCTCCTCATCTTCAATGCCGCCAAGGTCATCATTAAAAAACAAATCGTCAGCAAAGCCACCAATGACATTGGGGTATTTTTTTGCCATATCACAAATAAAGGCTTCTTCATTACCGCTTCTGAACCCCCCCGAACCTGTGACGCTCCAAAGAACTCTGTCCAAGCGACAAAAGCTCTCGGCATAGCCTAAAGCGTCATAAGAAAAGGGTACGGGCTCACCGCCCGAAGAACCAACCATAATAATGTTAGGTATATCAAGCATAAAGCAACCCTCGGCAGGGGTAATGCGCGATTTTTTTAAATAACGCTGATGGGTTGGGGATTTGCCAAGAGAAGGATCGTCATCGTGCGCACAGCTTGCAAAAAGCCATAATTTATCTCTAACTGTCATATAAGTCATTCCTTTATAAATCATCTTTCTAATGATACTCTATATCCGATTAAAATGCAATTACTTTATATATATTTTTTTAAAATTTTTAAAAGAAAAAGGATAATATGCATACCTACACATTACCCTTTTTATAATTACTCTGATGCCGAACTACTTGAAATATCGCTTGAAATATCGCTTGAAGTATCAGAAGATGTTTCCTGCTCTTTCGATGTGTTTGACGAAGGCGAAGAAGTAACCACCGGTTTTTCCTTTGTATTTACTATTTTTATAGTATTTTTACTGTTATTTTTAGTAGTTAAATTCACCTTGGTTTGAGTTGTATTAGCTGTATATCCCTTTGGAACTGCGGTTTGAATAAGGGTGTATTCGCCATAGTTCAAACATTCTTTGGTGATTTTTCCGTTTTTATCGGTTTTACCAAGTTTAATAGTTTTGCCTGTTTCTTTACTTTTAAGAGAAAACTCAACTCCCGAAATAGCTTTGCCGCTATCGTCTTTGAGTTCAACCTCTAACATAGCCGCCATTCTGATATTTGAAGGGGTGGTTACAACCATCAATGGCCATTGTGGTTCGGGACCGTAAAGCATACGCTCTACCGCACACATTTCAGGACCGTTTTTGGTTCCTACGTGATACACCCAATGGAAGCCGTTTTTGTATCCCGCATACACAACAACATGGGAGCCAACCTTAGCCTTTGATGAATATGGGCGGAAAATTATTATTGAACCGATGGGAATTTCCTGTTTGGGTTTAAAAACAATATAGTTAGAAGAATCCTTTTTCGCAGTAAAATCTATGGTTTTGGAATAGCCCTTTTTAACCCATTGCTGAACGGCTTTATACCAACTATCGGCAAGCTTTGTGTTTTCGGGACGGGGTAAAGAGGATGTATCAATACCCGCTACATTTGGCAGATAGTTAAAATAAACATATGTAGCAAAGGATGCGCATACAAGACCGTTTCTTTCAAAATACTTTATATCGGGCTTACCGTTTTTAGTTTCCAGACCTGTGGAGCCGCCTGCATAGGTTATATTGGAAAGCCAGCCGTATCCCCTTTTGTATTTTGCAAGAATATACTGCCACATTTTGCCGTCTGCACGGTGCTTTTTCATATTGTAGCCTGTGTAGATTAAGGAATCCATAAACACATTGTCTTCAATATCAAGATTGGTGTTATATTGATATCCACCGCTAACGGTAGGCTTTTTGGTAGAACCGGCGGTTGTTGCTTTCGAGCTTGTTTTACCCGTTTTTTTCTTTGATGAGGTTGAAGTTGACACCTTACCAGAAGGTGCAATCGAGGTGGTTGTTGTTTCGGTTACAACCGAAGAAATTTCGGAAGAGCTCTCTAAAACCTCGCTTGAATTAATTACATCACTTTGCTCTGATACCGAATTAAGACTTGAAGTCCGTGCGGTGTCCTCGGTCATTACAGCAGCAGTACCCATAACGGTACAAACGCAAATTAAAAGCGCTACTATAGCGGTTACAGAAAACTTATGCTTACAAATACTTCTGAAAAAGGTGCTTTTTTGAATCCACTCGGGAATAATGCGTTTTAGAAATGGTTTAATCATATTTACAGTCCACCTATTGGTTTGAATTTTAATATCAACCCGTTAATTTTACTGTTAAATATGAATTAAGTCAACAGTTTAGCGGCTTTTGTAACCTAAAATCTACTTAATAACCATAAAGACAAAAATATATACTGCTTTTTTATGCCATAAATGCATAAAAAAGCAGTGTAATATTATATTAATTTTTATATAAAGTTAGGCGAAGCAATCAAATGCCATATATTAACCGCGGGTAATTGCTGATAATTTACTGCATTACAGCCGTGTCCTCTAAAAAGTAAAATTTCTTCTTCCAATTCATCAATTTTATCTATATCACCTGCAATAAAGGAAATCAGTCTTCTCCTTGCAGAGCGAAGTCTGGTTAAGATTGCACCTATACGGATTTCTGTAACATCTATTCCGTGAGGCTTATTTTCCTCAAACCAATGCTTGCTAAAGCAGGTTAAAAATTCTTCAATTCTTTCCATTACTAGTAAATAATCATCACATATAACCTTTAGTTCATTTATATCCTTTTCTTGATATGCTTTTCTTGTGCGGAAACCAAGGTCATATTTAACAGCAAGAGCACGGCAAAGGGCTGCCTGACTTTTGAAGATTGTTGCAAATTTGCTTGTTTTAGCGGCA
>SVPL01000087.1 GCA_015065925.1 Oscillospiraceae bacterium | reverse complement strand
GTTAATGGGATTAGCCACAACATCAAGCTCTGCGGGAAGTGTAAATTTGCTCATACCCGTTAAGCCTTCGGGAGCGGTGTATGGAAGTGCGAAAACTCTTGTACCATAGTCAGAGCAAACAACCTCTTTAACACTATCTTCCTTTACAAAATAACTGTTTTGATTTTGGTAAAGAACCTCCATCAAACGGTTTGCAGACGCAGGGAACAATACAATTTCGGGGTTCATTTTACCGTAAAGCTCATAAGAACCATAACTAATACCATGGTGAATTGCCTGAACAAAGGTGGCTTCAAGCTCATTACCCGAATACTTTTTAAGCAATCCCGCACATTGTTCATTTGCACTGTCACCCGTAATAAGGAGAGTCTGGTCTACATTTTCATCGGTAAAAGAAATTTTAAAGGTGGTAGAGGTATTATTAACATCCGAAAGGGTGTAGCCAAGCACCTTGGGGAAGTTATCCTCTAAGGTATACATAACATCAATTACTGCGTTGCGGATATGGTACTTATAACCGCTATGGCAGGTGGATATTTTAATATCGGGGTTAAGCTTAAGGCAGATATCAAAATATTCAAAGCCTGAATAACCCACTAAAGAACTACTTTTACCGTAAACATATTGCTCATAGGTGGCGAAGTTATAAATAACCTGCTCAATGTTAATCTGTGCACCGTAACGCTCAATAAAGCTTGAGAATCCGCTAATGTGGTCATCGTGGCAATGGGTGAACAACCATGCCGCAATTTGAATTTTGCCCTCTGGAGTATACTCACGAAGTAAATTATAAAGACGATTTGCGTTATCAAAATAGGTTTCAGCGTGACCGCCGTCTACAATAATAAAGCTACCATCGGCAAGGCGGATAATATAGCTCATACCAATACCGCCGCCGGTTGAGTTGTTGTGGTCAAGCTGAATAATAAGAGGCTGTAAGCCCTTGTCTGTATAGGTGTTTGCTAACTCATTTTGGGCAAGAGTATCGGTAACCTGCTCGGTAACCAAAATGGTAGAATTAGCAGGTGTATACTCTACGTTTACTGTTGTATTGCCCTTAACATAGGTTGCAAATTGGTTGTCACCGTAGGCATTGGTTGCATATTCTGCAAAGTTTGCATTTGCAAGGGTTGTTTTGTAGCTGTTGAAATCTGCTTCGGTTACATTGTTGTAAAGAGTTGTTTTAGCTTTTTCGGTATCATAGCTACCTGTTGCAGTTTTGCCCTCTAATGCAGGAGCATAAAACTCTTGAGATGTGATATCATCTTTAATTTCAACAAATTTAAAATCATCCAAGTAGGTATTAGAGCAATTACCCATAACAACAAAAGCAAGGGTATCGCTTACATTACCGGAATCAAAGTATAAAACGGTATTATACCAAGTATTTGCAACTTCGGCAATTCCGTTTTTACCACCATCGGTTACTCTGCGGATAGAATAATTAGTATAAGTAGGAGTACCTACGCCATCATCATCCATTATGGTGAACATATTAGTACCTATATAATGTAAATATCCTGATGGTTTCCAAGATGGGGTATTAACAGTTCCGCTTAAATTAGCACCTTCAGCGGCATAATTAAAAATTCCGTATTTAGATAATACAGCACTTTGTGAAGAGCCTGTACTCGCCTTCATTTCATCAGTTGCATAAGAAAAGCTGAGTGCATAGGTAGTGTTTGGCTTTAATCCGGTAAGTTTATAATCATACCAACGGGTTTGAGGATTAAATACAATAGAAGATTCACCCTCTTTAATAAGTTCAGGTTTTGTAGTATTGGTTTTTATTGTAACGTAGCTCTCGGGTGCAATGTAACCGGTATAGCCTTCAAGTTGTTTAGAGCCATAACCACCTTTACCCCATTTGGTTATATCTTCAAAATCCATTGTTGTATCTTCCTCTTCTTCGCCGTCATCCTCTTCTACTGCATTGCATACAAGTGAAATATCGTCAATATAGCAACCGTCTTTATGACCTGCAAAGTTAATCCAAAGCGTAATATCAGTATTGCTTCCTGTATTAAAGGTGAGCTCTGTTTTTTCCCATCTGCCTGTACAGCATAAACTTATTTTCTTTGCCATAATACGACTATCGTCTGAAGATATTGTACCCGATGTACTAGAAACAGTCACGTTTTGTGGAAGTACAAATACACGCTCAAGCTGTCTGGTTATATCAGATGTATCTGTATGCTCGACATCCATATACGAATAGAAAGTCAATGTGTAATCGGTGTTCTCTTTAAGACCTGAAAAATTTCGTCCTGCAAAAGAATATCGGGAATTTAAAGAAAAAGATTTCGAACCACTTCTGGCTTTAGATGTTGTTACGCTTACCGATTGCCATGTTAAATCATAGTTAGATGCCAATGCCCAATCACCGTTTGAAGCGGAATTATCATATCCGCCATTTTTATGTGTTACAACTTTATAGTTATTTGCATATTTTTCAGCACCATCTGAAATGTCTGTGCCATAGTTTTCAAACATGGCTATATATTTTTCAGTATCATCAGCATTATAAGCATATGTTAAGGTGGTATTTGTGCTAACAAGCTTACCACCCTTATACCAACCTAAAAATTTATTACTGCCAAAGGGTACTGCTGTAAAGGTAACATCACCGTCATCATCAACCATTGCTCCATTTATAGGCTCTACGGTACCAAGGTCATAGTTATTAGCCTCAGCAGTAGCAACAATAGCATTTGTGGGATTTGCAGTCATTTCAATTCCACCAATGGAAAGGGTTTTATCGGCAGTATTATCAGCAACCGCCTCAACAGAAAAGGCTAAACGAATATTTGCTATATGGTAATCGTCGTTACCTGTTGTAAAGGTGTGTTCAATTTTCACCCATTCACCTTGATTATCAGGAGCAATAAAAGTGTTTGCAAAGCTAGCCATAGAAGAAGAACCATTGCGAAGTTCCTTATTATTGGTAACATCTTTTATAATATGCTTAATATCCAAACGGCTTAAACGGGTGGAGCCGTTATCATAGTCATATGAGTAAATGTTACTACCTTCAGCAGGTTTAGCATAGATAGAATAACCACCGTTTGGTTTTTGGTAATAAGGCTCATACATATGATATCTAAAGGATTTAGCACCGTTATTTTTTACCCAGAAACTTATTTTGTAGTCAGTATTTTTCTGGAGTTTTACGGTATAACGGTTATAGATATAGGTTGTACCACTTGCTACTGCAGTATTTCTATTGAAGGTTACTATGTTAAAATCTTCGCCTTCGGGAAGGTTTTCTGCGATCCCTTCCTCAAAATCAAGGTTGTAAGACGAACCGTCCACCACCCAGTTTGTAGCAGTATTTGCTTCTAAATCGACATTTTTAAAATCACCGTTAGTAAGTAAATTTACCGTTTCGGCTGTTGCAGTAAGTGTGAAAACAACACTAATACCGCTTATTATCATAAGTAATGATAATAAAATTGCTATTGACTTTTTCATAAATTTTCCTCCTTAAAAAATTAAAAATGATAAAACTAAATTTAGTTTTAAAACCTTGTAAAATGTAAAATGCTATGGTATAATTTTTTTAAAAGATATTAAAAATACTGTATTATTTATTCTTAATTGCATCTGTAAAAGGTGTAATATCTACATCACCATATAACGTTTCGTAATCATCACCCAAGTAGCAGGCAAAGGTTGAAATATGCAAAAAACCTTTATTTTTATAATAAGCCACATCTTTATTTAACTGATCAATATTAACTTTGAATTTCTTTGGTGGTTTTTCCCATTTGGAATAAAGCGAATTATCATACCAATATTCCAATACTCTTGAATTTTCGGCTCCAAAAAACTCGAGCAAAGGTGATACCATTTCTTGTTCGTTTTTTATTACCTGCGAAGTATTTTCACCCTCAGTTGTATACTTCTCAAACGGAGCATATTCTAAAAAAATATCGGTCTGCGGTGTAACATTTGTTGGAGGAGCCAGTGTTTCACAATATGCCAAATATGCCATTTTAGCCGAAGGATTCTTCTCTTTTATTTTGCTTAAAATTGCATTAAGCATTATTGTTTGTTGGTCGGATGGTGTAAGACTTTTGCACTTGGGACAGTTGCAGTATGCATTTTTGCCATCATCCATCCAAAAGAAAAAGTTGTTATTATTACCATAAAGCTGTTCAGCAAGCTCTGCCCCGTGCTTTGCTACTATTTTTAATGTTTCGGGATTAGATGCACAAAAATTAAAATCAGTTACTCTTTTCCCATACTCATTCATACGAAAAAGCTCAGGATTTTCATTAAACAATTCGCGCGGCAAAAGATAACTTGCGGCGTGAAACTCATATTCGATATCTAATCCTTTTGATAATGCATAGTCCAATATTTTTTTAAAATCAGGATCTTTAAATTTTAAAATCAATTCTTTAAGGGACTCAAATGCTTTTGGCCCACCTACAGGATGTATCCCCAGTACAGAAACATTAGCATCAACCAAACGATTTATTTGCTTTATCCCAATCTCATCTGGATGAAACAGCATAGAAGTTTTCACAAAAACATCTCCAAATCAAAAATACACTTAAAAATCTTATTACGAGATTATCACTTTTATTTTCTATTTTCAAGACCATATTCTCCATAAAAAACGCAATTTTTAGACACTTTATAATGCGATAAAGAGGTGTAATTTTGAAAAATATTTTTAACGATTCATTTCACACATATAAATACTGTCATAATAAAAATACACAATTTAACAATTTGAAATCGATTGATGCACATATTTTTCGTTCAATTGAAGAAGGCAAAATCGTTGTTGAATACCAAGAAAAAACCATCACCGCCCAAAAGGGAGATTTGCTTTACATGCCCTTTGGAAAATATGCAAATATTAAAATTTTCGCAGAACCATATTGTTTGGGCACAATCATGCGATTAGTTTATATGCCCGAAGTAGATATACTTGGATATCCACCACAAGTAATAAAAATGAATGATGAGTTCAAAAAAACATTTGACGATATACCTATGTTAAATCCATTTGAAGAAAATGTTACCAGTAATATTATTTGGAAGACCTATAGATTTTTAGAGTTGTTTCAAAAAGATGTTGTTAAATACACCGATGAACAAAGTTTAAAGATTCAAAAAGCTTTAAGTTATATGAAAAAAAATGATAATTACACCATAAAAGAACTTGCCGAATATTGCAAAATGAGCGAAAAGCGTTTTGAATCCGCTTTTAACAAAATCCTTGGTACATCACCACTACAGGTAAAACAGCGTATTCAAGCCGTTAAAGCTGATACATTGCTTAAAACCACCGATCTTTCTGTTGAAGAAATAGCCAATGTGGTTGGTTTTTATTCAACAAATCAGCTTAGAAATGTAATGAAAAAAAGGTACGATCTATTGCCAAAAGATATCAGGAAAATAAAATAATCATATAAAAAAGGATAACCCCGAAAATGAGGTTATCCTTTTTTCAATGCGGCTAATTGGGAGGGGACCGCAGTCATATATAGTTTTTAGTTTGCGGGGGTGTAAAGCGAAGCGCGGGTGGAATCGGAATTCCAAGCCTCTTTAATGGCGGTGGCATCGGCGGTGAAGCCTTCTACCTTGCCGTCAAGGAAGTTTTTAACATAGGCAATATCATCGGCGTTATCCGACTCTAAAGCGGCTTTCATTACTGCAAATACACTTGCCGACTGAACATCACCATAGTAAACCTTAATGTCGCCGTTTGCATTTTTAAAGGTGATGTATGAGCGAACATAATAGGTTGTGTCATACTTAGAATAATCGGTTTTGCCGTATTTATCTACGCCAATGTTATAAAGTGCGCAGGTATATTGTGTTGAACGCAGATAATCTTCGGTTGCATTTTGATAGCTTACAT
>SVPL01000086.1 GCA_015065925.1 Oscillospiraceae bacterium | reverse complement strand
AAAATTTCTTTTGCCATCATAACTGCGCCCATTCTGTTGGGATGCACTCTGTCCCAAGCAATGGAAGCCGAATGGCGGTAGCCAAGATATTTGTTATACATAGCCTGAAAATCAACAAAAATAAGGTCGTATTTTTCGGCAAGCTCCTTGCAAATGGCGGTGTATTCGTCCATTTTTGCCCGCATCCAATCATCCTTATTAGGCTCCATATAGTATGGGGAGCAAAGGAAAATACCCTTAACGCTGAGCTCATTTTTAATGCGCAAAATCATTGCTTCAACATTCTGCTTATATTCTTTAGTTGTAACGGCGTGCAATAAAAGCTGAGTCAAAGGGCGAAGGAAGTGCGGTTGTTACATATCTTACCGGTAATGATTATAAAGAAACTGAGCTTGCAATAAAATTTCCATAATATAAGCAACAGCGAGGTGAAATTTTTCACTTCGCTGTTTTAGTTGATTTAAACCATAAGCGAAAAGTATAAATCAAACGCTTTTTTTGCATTGACACATGATTTATGGTTTGATATACTAAGCCCAAAGGAGGTATCAATATGAATATTCATTTTGATATGGCAATACCGGATAAAACCTATAATCATAGAGAGTGGAAAGGCGGAAATCCAAATTGGAAAACGCAATGTGAAATCATTGCACAAGATGAACAACGGCCTTGGGTTGATAGAAAAACCGATATAATTGTACAAATTCTTAAAAATGCGCCTATTTCTATTAATACCGATGATATTTTCTGTTATATAATCAGACATGATGGGTTTATGGGCAATTTAACAGCTCAAAGAAAAAAAGAAGCCTTTTTGAAACTTGAAAGTATTCCGCATAACTGTGAACTTTCAATATATCCTGATTTTTCTCACAGTAGCCCCGATTGGGATTTTATTGTTAAACACGGCCTTGTTGGTATTAGACAAATTTTAAGCGAAAAAGAAAAATCTGCAAAAAATTCTAAGTTTTATCAAAATGCTATTAATATAATTGATGCAATTTTCTGCGCAATGAATCGATTTATTGAACTTTATGAAAAGGAAGATTATCAACCAACCATTCAATTTACCATTAATAATTTAAAG
Source organism: Oscillospiraceae bacterium (assembly GCA_015065925.1). Lineage (GTDB taxonomy): Bacteria > Bacillota > Clostridia > Oscillospirales > Acutalibacteraceae > UMGS1279. The sequence continues at coordinate 4,887 of SVPL01000086.1, read as the reverse complement.
GCTTTGATGACTCACGAACCGCGCACCTTAGCACAAGCTTTGCAACTGTTTTTTATAATTTATTGGGTTGTGGATCGAATTGAAGCTGTTGGAATTCGTTCTTTTGGAAGAATGGATAAAACCCTTCTTAGTTTATATGAAGCTGATTTATCAAGTGGAGTTTATACTAAGGAGGATGAAGAAACTATCATACGTTTTTTCTACGGTCATATCAACGCAATGAACAATCCCAATAATATTCCTTTTTGCTTGGGTGGTTGTGACGGCGAAAACGGTGGAGTTTCTGTTCTTACACGCGAAATGCTTAGAATTCATACGGAAATGAAACTTTTTTCTCCTAAAATTCAGTTGCGCGTATGTGAAGATACTCCCGAAGATTTGTTGCGAGAGGTTTTAAGAACAATCCGCAGCGGTAATAACAGTTACGTTATTGAAAACGATAAAACCGTCATAGAATCTTTGGTGAAAATTGGAATTGACCGCGAGGATGCCGTTAATTATCTGCCTATTGGTTGCTATGAGCCATCTGTAGCGGGAACCGAACTTCCGTGCACAAGTAACGGTTCCCTTATAATTCCCCATGCGGTTCAACGCGCGATTGGGGTTGACGCCGTTCAGGAAAGGTATAGGGGAGAGAACAAAGTTAAAGAGTATAAGGATTTTGAATCGTTTTACGAACAAGTGAAAATTTGTTTTAAAGAAACCGTGGATTGTGCGCTTGATATGATGAATAAAAGTATTGATCCTATGTGCAGTTATGCCCTTACCGCTCCTCTTTATTCGGTGTTTTTTCCATCTTGTATTGAAAGTGGAATAGACCTTTATGACGGTGGCGCAAAGTATAATAATAACTCTATGTGTTTAATAGGTTTTGCTACTGCTATTGACAGTATTATGGCAATTAAACAACTTGTTTTTGATGAGAAAAAATATACCTTGTCGCAAATTAGAGAAATGCTTAACGCTAATTGGGACGGCTTTGAAAAAGAAAGATTATATATTCTTAACCGCTGTAAAAAATATGGAAACGGTGATGATATAACCGATAAAATAACTGCGGATTTTACTTCTTATTGCATAAATCTTGTTAATAAAATGCCAAATCGTCGCGGGGGAGTTTTCCGTGTAGGACTTTGGTCAATTCTTTCAAATCAGGTGCTTGGTGCATTAACGGGAGCGACAGCCGACGGAAGAAAAAGTGCAGAGCCTATAAATCAGAATTTAAGTCCTTCAATTGGTATGGATAAAAACGGAGTAACAGCTCTTATCAAATCGGTGACGTCTATTGATACAACTTTAGCACCAAATGGAGCCGTGCTTGATTTAATGTTGCATCCTTCTACTGTACACGGAGAAAAGGGATTAGATGCTTTTGTGGCTTTGATTAAAACCTTCTTAGATAATGGCGGCCAAGCTATACAGGTTAACGTGCTTGATTCCAAGACCTTAAAAGAAGCGCAACTTAATCCCGAAAAGTATTCCACTTTGCAGGTTCGTGTTTGCGGCTGGAATTCATATTTTACTAATCTTAGTAAACAAGAACAGGATGTTTTTATAAAAACAGCAGAAAGTTTGTGTTAAAATGAAATCAAACAAAAGCGGTTTAATATTTTCTATTAAACGATTTGAGATTAACGATGGTGTTGGTGTTCGTACTACTGTGTTTTTAAAAGGATGTCCTCTTGAATGTTTGTGGTGCCATAATCCCGAAGGACTTTCTAAAAAACAAGAAATAGGTGTTTTTTCTCAAAAATGTATTGGTTGTATGGACTGTGCAAATGAATGTGAATGCCACCTTTTTACAGATAGCGGCAGAGTGTTTTTGCGTGATAAATGCAAGGGATGTATGAAATGTGCCGATCTTTGTGTTAGCGGCGCTATTGTTGAATACGGTAAAAAATATTCAGCGGAAGAAGTATTGTTTGAAGTGCTTAAAGACCGTGAAATATACGAAAAAACAGGTGGCGGAATAACGCTTTCGGGCGGTGAACCTATGTTGCAACCCGATTTTGTGTTAGAATTGTTAAAACTCGCAAAGAATGAAAATTTAAATACCGCTTTAGATACCTGCGGGTATGCCAAATGGGAAAATTACGAAAAGGTTTTGCCTTTTGTGGATATGGTGCTTTATGATCTGAAGGCTTTTGACCCAAATTTGCATAAAACTTTAACGGGCAAGGATAACGCGTTGATTTTAGATAATTTGAAAAAAATATCTCAAACCAAAACCAAAATAGCAGTTAGAATTCCCTTAATACCAACCCTTAATGATGGTGAAATAAAGAAAATAGGTGAATTTTTATCCCAACTTGAAAATATAGTTGAGGTTAAAGTTTTGCCATATCATAATTATTCGTCTAATAAATATCAATCCTTAAACAAATCGTATTTGTTAGATGAAATTGTGCCACCGAATGATGAAGAGATTAAACTTGCAATAAAAACCTTAAAATCTTATAATATTAATGCAGTTGATGGAAGGAAATAATATGAAACTTCAATTATCAAAAGTAACTGTTAGTGAGATTTCTCACGTATCCAGAAATTATATGAGGGTAGGATTGCATCCATTTCGTCCAGACCAAAGGCACTCGGATTGTTTTGTTTACGTTTTAAACGGTAGTGCAAAATACACTTTTTTGGATACCTCTTTTACAGTAGAAAAAGGCGATGTGTTTTATCTTTCTCATACCTGCCGTTATGAAATTATGGTTGGCGATGGATTTCAGGTTATCTATATTGACTGTATGCTAAATTGTCCGGATTATAAAAAGGGTAGCGGCGAAAAAATTGCAGAAAACGCTTTTGGCGTTGAGCAAACTTTTGAACAAATTTACAAAAGTTGGAAAAAGTATGATAACACCTTCTATGTGCAAACTTTTTCAAAATTGTATTTCGCATTGGTGCAGTTGATTGAAATTCAAGAAAGTAACTCGGCGTCTATTGAGAAAAATTTGCAAATTATCAGTTCCCGAAAAGAAATTGAAAATAATTTTTCTAATAACAATTTTTCCATTGAATCTCTTTCTAAAAAATACGGTTACAGCGTATCTCATTTTAGAAAACTTTTCACCAAACAGTACGGTATTTCTCCCGTTAAATACCTGATTCACGTAAGAATTCACATTGCTAAAAGATTGTTAACTGAAACCGACAACAGTATAAAAAATATAGCGGAAATGGTCGGCTATAAAAATGAATTTTACTTTTCACGGGCATTTAAAATGGAGACGGGTATGACGGCAAGCGAATACCGCCAACGTTAGTTATAAATATTTTTTATTTAAAAAACCAAATATTATCTTGATTAAAAACCATCTATTCCTACTGCACAAGTCCAGTAAAAAAGGACAATAGAAAAAAACACCCCCTTATGGTAGAATAAAATAAACTACCATAAGGGGGATTTTGTATGCCAAGAGAGTATAGACACATAAACCAATATGCAAAAGAGATAAAAGAACTTAAATAACAGGGATTAACGCAGAGTACATCTATTTCTACAACAACCAACGCATCCAACTAAAAACAAAACTGACACCACATAATCTGCAAGGACTGGATGCATGGAATAAGCCCCTTCAATTATTGTGAGTTTTTTGGGGATAACCTTAACAGAAGGCATTAATGCAAAGGTGGAGCAATCAAATTTACTGTAATTAATGGGCTCTTTTTGGGCTGATTTATAAAAAACTTTTAATAAATACACTTTATAAATTCGTCTATGTTATGAACTGTGGATACTACAGTGTGTGCATCCTTGCCCATAATTTCATCGGGAAGGTGGTCGGCATCAATGTTCTGATTATGTAGACTGGCAAGGTATAGCGCCGCACTCTCAACTCGTTTGAAGGATTTTTCCATAGTGGCAGGGAAGGTAAGTTCGGTAGGAACAACGTCTTTGTTTACTGCCTTTACAATGTTGGACTTTATATCCGAAAAAAGTTCTTCGTTATTGCGGAAAACAGCCTTGTTACGTGAAAGCTCCTCTTTGGTTACTACCGTTACAATGCCGGGCACGGCTCTTTCGGCTTGAGCGCAGGTGAGATCCCCTCCTGCAAAGAAAATTGAAGGAACTCCGTGTGAAGCGGCAATGTAGGCATTCATATCGACCTCGCCTATGTATTTTCCGTTTAATTTATAGTACTGTACTTCCGTACTGTTCATTGTGTGGGCAAGAACGCCGCCTAAGGTACCCTCCATTGTATGGTAACCAAAGTAGCATATACAGTCGTATTCGTTTTCAATAAAACTCATACAGGGACGGGTCGGGTCGGCATTGATCAGAATAATACGGGGATCAAGATCAGCTTTATCAATATTATTACCGCCACCGTGATTATCCCAAAGGCCGACCTTTTCTACTCCGGCGTCAAACAAAGCCTCAGCTGCCGCATTTACTTCAAGCGGAGCCTGCTTTTTTGCTATCTGCCAATGCTCTGTATCCTTTTTAAGACCCATATAGGGAACTCCGACTACGTTATTAACACCCTCAAGATCTAAGGCAAACAATACTCTTTTATACATTTTTGTTTCCCCTTTCAATATATCATTGTCACTTCTGTATTATATTTTTATTTTTTAGATAAATCAAGAAAAAACGCAAAATTTGCTATTTTATAGAAAAAACCCAAGGCTTTATTTATGGGCTTTGGGTTTTGTGTTTTAATTACGCTTTGCTTATTAGTCCTCGGGAACCTCTTTGTAAAGGTTAAATCTGAAAAGCAGGGTTTCATCTTCGGGATTAGAGCAACGAATTTTAGCCTCAGAAATCTCTGCGCCCTTTAAAATGTTTGCAATACCAATAATCTGGCAAAGCTTGGATTTTAAATTAAGCACATCACCGTCGGCAGTTTCTAAAAACACATCACCCTTGCAGTGGTCAAG
>SVPL01000015.1 GCA_015065925.1 Oscillospiraceae bacterium | reverse complement strand
AGCTTTCAAGTCCGCTTTCGCCCTTTAGTGCGCTTGGGTGGAACTTCATATTAAATAAGGTTCCGTTGGATGCAATAAAGTGGTCGAGCCTTGCAACCGAGTTGCAAGAGGCTGTAGGACCGTTTATGTCCTTACCTGCTGAGGGTGAAACACCGTCTGCCACGGGTGTGCCTGCCAAACGACCGTCAGGTGTGGCGCCGGTCTGTGCGCCAAGAGGTACATTTGCCGATACGGGGTAAAGTCCCGCCTGGAATATACCGCCTCTTGGATTTTTGTAATCCTGCAAGGGACGAGTGTATGTATAAGCAACATCCCTTGCAAAAAGGTCAATTTCCTTAATATCGTTACCGAATTTGGGTAGTGCATCAATATCGGCGCGGAGCTTATCATAAAAAGCCTTTTTATCGGCTGAGGTTTTATTCTCGCTGATTTTAGTATAAATATCTGCAATGGTTTTCTCATTTGGAGCCTTACCCTTAGCCGCCAATTCCTTTACGGCATAGGTGGTAAGCTGAGATGCAATTACTGGCGGCATTGCCTCGCCGTAGTTATTTTTAAGAGCATCAGCAAACTGAGAAAGAGTATATTTTTTCTCATCAAACACTAATGTTTTAATTGCATAAAGGGCATCTGCCATATTTGCAATACCAAAGCCCTGAGGGCCTGTGAAGTTATAAACTGCACCGCCGTTTTGTACCGATTTACCCCTTGCAATACAGTCATCCACCATAGATGAAAGGAAGGGCAGAGGGCAACGCTCGGCGTGGGCTAAATCTATACTGTTATCGGCATTAACCATCATTTCAATCATATAATTCATTTGAGCCTTATAGGCATCATAGAACTTTTCAAAGGTGGTAAGCTCCTTAATTGATGGAGTTTTGGGGCCAACCTGTTCACCAAGCTCTGCACCACCTCCGAAAACAAGCTCCAAGGGACGGCACATATTAAAGAATGCAGCATCGTGCCAACCATCTGTTTTACCGGGGGTTTGAGGCTCAACACAACCTATAATACAGTAGTTTCTTGCCTCCTCTAAGCTAAGACCTCTGTTTACTAAAGCAGGGATTATAACCTCGTCGTTATAATAGGCGGGAAGTCCAACACCTGTACGGGTAAGCTCACCTGCACGGAGTAAAAATTCGTGGGGTGTTCCGTTCCAAACACGCACCGAGAAGGAAGGCATAGGCAGCATTACGTGAAGGGATGCTGAGATACACATAAAGGAAAGGTCGTTGGTAGCATCTAAGCCTTCTTCGGTCTGACCGCCTGCAATAAGATTTTGGAAAAGACTGTAACCCGCAAAGCCCTCTGCCGAGGCGGCATCACGAACCTTATTAAGGTCGTTGAGCTTAACCCAGATACAATCCATTAATTCCTGTGCGAACTCTCGGGTGATTTTGCCTTCGTCCAAATCCTTTTTATAATAAGGATACATATATTGGTCAAATCGACCTGGCGAAATGGAATGTCCGCTAGCCTCGGTTTGCAGAAGCATCTGCACAAACCAGAAGGACTGACAAGCCTCATAGAAGGTGGTTGCGCCCTTACGGGGAACATTTGCGCAGTTGTTTGCAATTAAAGCAAGCTCAAGCTTTCGTTTGGGATCGGTTTCTTTTTCTGCCATTTCTACGGCTAAAAGTGCGTATCTTTCGGCATAACGGCTAGCCGCCTCAAGGGACATTATAACCGCCTTTAAAAATGCGGTACGAGTGCTGTAATCGGCATCACCTACATTTAATTTTAAAAGCTCGTCCACAGCCTTTGCCTTAATACCATCAAAGCCAATAGCCAAAACCTCATCATATTTAACACAAAGATGTCCAACACCGTTATAGAAGTAGTTGCCGGGGGTGAAGATATTGTGCTTCATTGCCATTTTGGCGCCATCTGCCATATATTCCTCGGCAAGCTCACTAGTGGTTTTACCGCCCCAATATTTATAAACCTCACGAAGGATTTTTTTGTTCTCCTCCGAGATATAAAATGGATCGGCTGAGCGAGTTTCTACCGTATCAAGCTCGCTTTCAAGCCAAGCGAATGAATATTCGGGGAATACCTGACAACTGCGGGGACGCTTGGTGTTGCTACCTACAATAAGCTCATCAGGACGGATGGTTATAGGTAGATTTTCCATAATATGTGCAAAAGCCTCGGCGCGGCGGGTAATTACGGGCTTACCCTCTGATTTTTTATAGGCTTCGGTTAAAAGCACCGCACGGTCGGTTTCAATTTGAGGCATTTGCTCAAAAAGGTGAGAAACCAACCTACTTATTCGAGGACTTTTTGGAATTTCGGGAATGTAATAATCAGGCATAAAAACCTTCCTTTCACATAAAGGATAAGTAGCGCAAAAACAGACAATCGCTACTGATACATCATTATTTTAAACCAAAAACCACAATTTGTCAATACCAAAACAAGAAAAAAGCAGAAAAAACAAGCAAAAAACCACATTTTTATCACGAATAAATCTGTGGATATGACAGATTTTATACCCCGCGTCCATATTATCTGCAATTTTAAGGCAATTTTTAGTTGATGTTAAACACTTTTTAAAAGCCCAAAGCTAATAAAAACCCATTCGTAAAAAAGGGAGAAGTGAAAATTCACCTCTCCCCTATTTGTTTTAATTAATTCACCCGATTTCACAAATTTTTCCGAAACCTAAATAACAAATATAAATCATAGTAATTATATCCCTTTGGTTACTGCCTATTAACCGCTTTATATATAGCGCCGTTGCATTTTGTGATTTCATTTAAATCGCCATACAAGGGAACAAGGCTCCAGCCATTTTTTAATACCAAATCGGTATTATGGGTTTTATCATCATAATTCACCGCAATTATAATTGCCTCATTTTCATTAACAGGATGCACGGTTGTACCAATAAAGGGATTCTTGCTATAACAAATTTTATCCCTTAAAACATCCTTACCAAATTCGGAATAAATTTTGTAATATGGTTGATTTTCAGCCTCATTAAACAAATTGGGAGTACGCCAACACAGCTCCTCTACATTCATTGCAAGGAAATATATTTTACCCTTACCAAGCTTATGAGAGGCAAATACAACATTACCTTCATCATCAGTTGCCAAAACCTCGGCGCCCATTGAGTCTAATAAATAGGTTGCAGAATCAGGCATATTGTAGTGAAGCTTAAACTCATCACCACCCAAATTAAAGTTAATATCCTTATTAAGATTATATTTAACAAGTCCCCTTGAGCGAAGCCCCGTAAAACGCTCAAATTCGGTTAAAAGACCGTTGTGACAAGAGATATAAAGGGTGGCTCCGTCATTAATAACACGATTTATAAGCTGGTCATAACATTCCTTATAAATCACCTGCCAACCTGCAATACCCGACAAAATGTAAATTGGCGCTTTGGGAAGCTCCTGAGCAGAATTGCGGCAAACAATCTCCAAGCCTGCCTGCTTACCTAAAATATATGATGCGGCATAGCCCTTCCAATTATCCTTACCTCTACTGCCTATGCTAACGGCATCTATCTGCCTTTCGGGAAGCTTTTCGATAGGTAACGACTCCAGAAGTTCACCAAAACTTTTAAGCTCACGGCTTACGGGCTTTGGATTTAAATTCACATCTAAAAGGCCAAGCTCACGCTCCACCATAGACCAGCTATAAGGCGGTTGTGTTAGTTTTAAATGCTCCATACCGCACCAGAAAAAGTAACCTATAGAGCCTACTGCAAAGGAGGAAAACAGATTTGCCCTTACAAAATCCGCCGCTAATTCTCTATGACCTAAAACATCGTTAAAGGTACCCTGCTCCTGAATGAGGGCAGGCTTACCGCTTACCGAGGCATATTCCACCGTTTGAGCAGTGGGGGCGATGGTGGTACGCATTTTGTTTATGGGCTCTACATCTGCACCAATTGTAGGTGATGGATAGGGATGTGTTGTCATAACATCTGTAAGGTCGCTTTGATCCTGCAAATTCCAATGACTTCCAAGACTATCACCCAAGGCGTGCATACCCGACATAATTTTTCTGGTTGGGTCACACATACGAATGGTATTTGCCACCAAAGCCGCCCAACGGTAAGCTTCAAAATTATTGCTCACATCACCAAGGCAATTACATTCATTACCCAAATCCCAATATTTAATAATATCTCGGTTTTTAAATTCATTAACAAAACGGCGAATAAATTTTACCATCCACCTATTTGCTTCGGGGTCATTTATAATATTTTTTCCCTCTAAAATGGGAGGAACAAAAAGTCTGCCACTCATCCATCCCGTAACAACCGATACGATAAGCCCGATATCATACTTCTCACACAAATCAAGAAAATCACCGAAACGCTCAAGCATATCTGGGTCAACGCCGTCACCCTCTCCCAAGGGCTTTTCGTTTTTATCTGCAAAATCGCCCGTGTAACCGTGCCAGCTATAAAGCTTTTTAACGGGTTGAAAATCGCGCCAATTTGGGAAAACGCGCATATATTTTACACCGTTTGCGCTTAATACCTTTAAATCGTTTTCAACTATGTTATGGTCGTAATCCCGCCACATATCAGTACCGTGAACCGAATCCCAATAATTACAGCCAATCATATATTCTTCTTTTTTCATAAAAAGCACCGCCTTTCACTGATATTATATAAAAATAAGCTTTGCACTTCAATAACAAATAAAGCACAAAACTTATCTTTTTTTACGATTTTAAATTTTCTTGTTTCTATAAAAAGAGGGGGCTTTTCCGTATTTTTGCTTAAACGCTCTTGAAAAATACGGAAAACTTTCAAACCCACAGTCTTCACTTATACGTGTTATAGACTTGTCGGTAGTCCTTATTTGCCTATATGCCAAAAGCAAACGCTCATCCTGAACAAATCGGGCGAAGCCCTTGCCTGTAAACTCCTTGAATTTTGCGCTGAAATAGCTCGGTGAATAGCCAAATTCATCTGCCGCGACTTTAAGGGTTAAATCTTTTAAGCAATTTTGTTTTACATATTTTATTGCTTTAAACATCGGTTTATTTAAAGAATCATTTTCACTATTAACACATTTGCCGCCAAACTCTGCTATTACAAAATAAATAAAACTGTTTATTTGGCAGGCTACAGAGTTAATTTTTAATATTGAATTTGTTTTTAAAAATATATTGTTTTTTATTACCTCATAACTATTAATAAAAAACTCAAGTTGATTTTCACTAAGCAAACCGATTATCGGAAAATCCATTACCGAAAGATTAAGCAACAAGTCCTCGTTAATTATTTCGGGGGTTATTTTTATGCTTATAATATCCATAGGTTCACTTGGCTTTTCAATATAATGCACCTGATTTGGGGAAATAAGTGTAACAGAGCCTCTTTTGAGTTCAAAGCAGTTACCGTCAAGTTGCTGAACCGATTTCCCACTTACAATAATTTCGAGTTCGTAAAAATTATGATAATGCAAACGGCTTTCACGGGTTTGCACTATTCTTTCGCTATAAAATCTGCCGTTGCTGTTTTTTAGTCCATCACTGTATCTAGACTCGTTAATATTAACCTCTAAAAGCCTGTCCTTCATAATTTTTCACTCCCCCGTTACTGCTTTTTCATTATACATAATTTAAGATAACTTTGCAATCTTTTTATTGCAATTGAAAACAAAGTGTGTTATAATATCTTTGCAAAAGAATAAACGCAAAAAATCAAACCTTTGTTTGATACCGAGTGTACCACTTTGATGGTATATAAGGTGGTAAGGGAATTGTGGTGAAAATCCACAGCAACAGCCATTACCGTAATTTCTGTTTTTAGCAGATTAAGTCGGAATGCTTACCTTTTTGTGACACATAAAAGGCTCTTGGGCAACAGGAGGGCTATGTGGGATATTTTAGGTATAGCAGGATGCCTTTTTTCTTACAAAGTGCTCTTTGGAAGGGTGCTTTTATTTTATCCTTTTAGCAGATATTTTAATTAACAGAAAGGATAACAAAAAATGAAAAATTTTATTCAAAAATCAACAAGCCTACTTTTAATCTTAGTATGTGTTTTCTGTCTAGCCGCCTGCGGTAATTCGGTAGCTAAGGAAGGTCTTTGGAAGGATGCGATTTACCTTGAGGACACTACACTTGGTGACGGTGACACCGCTTTGATAGTTGAGGTCAAGGCAGGCGAGCAATCGGTAACATTCACCGTAAATACCAACAAAGAAACGGTTGGTGCCGCACTTTCAGAGCATAATCTTATTGAGGGTGAAAACGGTCTTTATACCAAGGTGAACGGAATTACCGCTGATTATAATGTGGATAACTCCTATTGGAGCTTTTATGTAAATGATGCCTACGCAAATGAAGGTATGGATACCACAAAAATAGAAAAGGATACTACATACAAACTTGAATACACAAAATAATTTAAAGACCAAAAAAAAGCAAAAAAGCAACCGCGCAAGGCTTTTTGAACTGATTTTATGTATTTTTTTTGGTACATTGATGTTCTGCTCAAAGGAGCTTATGGCGTTTTTGCCAAACATCCACCTGCTTGGAATGTTTATAATGCTCACCACAATTACTTTTAGAGTAAAAGCCCTTATTTCCATTTACACCTATGTTTTTTTGGAGTTCTTTGTTCAGGGCTTATTATGGTGGCTTCCCAATCTTTATACCTGGCTAATTCTTTGGGGAATAACTATGCTTTTGCCTAAAAAAATGCCTATATGGGCAAAGTCAATAATCTACCCCATAGTTTGTGCCCTGCACGGATTTGCATACGGAATACTTTATGCTCCGTCACAAGCCTTACTTTTTGGACTTGATTATAATGGGATGATAGCCTGGATAATAACGGGACTTCCCTATGATATTATTCACGGAATAAGTAATTTTGTGGCAGGCTTTTTAGTTTTGCCCTTATCCCTTTTTCTTGATAAAGCAATAAAAAAATATAAGTAAAATAAAAAAACCATAGTAGAATGATAAACATTTCTATTATGGTTTTTTTACATAATTAAAGCTTATTTATTTTCTAAATATTTGTTTGCTTCTTCGGCGGTAATCTCTTTCATTGTTTCACCACAACATTTAATACCGCAGTTTTCACAAGTGCAGTCGATTAAAACCTTAACCATTGCACCGCATTTTTCACAACGCACGATTTTATCCATATTTTCACCTCCCCTACTGATTAAATCTTTTAAACAGGCTAATTAATTCATCAATAGTGTCTAACTCGCCATTTTCTAAATCTCTTGTTACACACATATATAAATGATTTTCTAAAATATGAGTTGACAAGCTTTTAACCGAATTCTTAACGGCAGATAACTGAATTAACACATCATTACAGTATGCATCATTTTCAATCATCTTAGTTATTCCGTTTATTTGACCGCTTATTCTGTTTAGCCTATTTATTATTAGTTTTTTCTCATCTGCGCCTCTTTTGGTTTTTTTACTGCAACAATTATTATCCATAATCAACCCTCCTGTTACATAATATACCCTACGGGGGTATATTGTCAATAGGGGGGTATATTTGAGGTAAGCTATAAAGGGTAAATTAAAAAGGAGATGCTTGAATGATAAATTGGGGTTTATCGCACAAATTGGTGAATTATATCGTAGGGAACGGCCAGCGTGCCGTTCCTGAAAAATGTGGTAATTATACGGAACGACAACATAGGTCGTTCCCTACATCTGTTTAATACAATCTCATCTTCAAATTTCAATTTATCGGTTATATAATTAATTTTCAATTTCTTATTTTCGATTTTCAATTTGCGAAACGCTATGCGTTTCAAACCCCAATTTATCCACTAGTAAAAAACTATATACACAAAAACCGTAATAGAACCATTACTTTTAGTTCTATTACGGTTAGATTGTTTTAATCATCCATTGGAATATTAACATCTCCCGAAGCTGCGGGTTCGTAAATATAAATGGAGAAGCTCATTGCCGGAATTGTATCATAAAAGCTATTGCCGTTTACATTAAAGCTGCCATCCGAAGCAAGGGAAATTGCATCAGCAGTGGGGGTAATGCCGTTGGGATTATAGGTGTAACGGGTGATTTTTGAATACTCAGAGGACTTTGCAACGCCAAAATTAACATTTGTTGCGGTGCCAAGAGTATTAACGGCAAGAACAATCAGATTGCCGTATCCGTCACGCATAGAGCTTGAATATAGTCCGCCTTTTGCATCACCGCTAACCGAGGTAGAAAGAACCGAGCCACTCTTAGCGCTCATATGTTTTCCTAAAAGATTAAGTCCGTAATAGGTAACATATGGGGTATAGCTTGCGTATTTTGCGTAATCACGACAAGAACAGTTTTCTCCCTTTGTACAGGTATCGTCAATGGTTGCAAAGGATGGGCAGGTGCCGCAAGCGTGAACGCCGCCTATAAACTCACCGCTGGTACTGTTTTGGGGAGTCCAAAGCTGGTCAAAAATCTGCCAAGAAATAATATTGTCAACACCATTGTTCATAGCCGAAGTAAAGCCTGCCGCAAATTGTGTCATCTGTGCGCCGACTCCACCACCAAGGGAGCAGTCCTTTGCGCCTGCATTGTACTCATCCAACCAAAACGCTCTGTCCGAAGCGCCATTTTCCTCAAGGATTTCCTTAAAATATGTGAAATTATCCTCTGCGCGGTCGTAACAAGCGTATGGATCGTTAATTGAGGTTTCGGAATCAAGAGGTTTTGCATAGATATGGGAGGACAAAATATCAACCATACCTGCATATTCGGGATTTTCTTTTTCAAAATCCAAATAATACTGAAGGAAGGATACGGGACGATTCTGGTCAACATAAATAGATTGATTGGGGCCGATAATTCTGTACTTATCCCTGATGCCCGCATCGGTTAAGGCATCGTGTAAGCCTTGAACCAAGCGAGTCCATTGAGGATAGCAGAAATATGGATCGATTTCATCCTGATCGGGGTTATCCTTTCTGCCCGGCTCGGTGAAGGCAAGTAAATATTTAACATTGTAAACGCCGTTTGCCTCACAAGCCTCTAATGCTTGACGCATCCATTCGCCGTAACGAAGGGAGGCAATAATCATTCTTCTCTCCTCAGTAGTTTCATTACCTGTGAAGTTGTAATTAGCAGATTCGTTATACTTATCCGCAAAGCCGTAGGTTATCTCAACACCATAATTTTCACTATCGCTATAGCCTTCTTCATAGCCTAACAGATAGAAAAGCTCAGGGATTGAGGATACTCTGCTAATAAAGAAGGGTATATTCCAACCCGCGTTTAAAATAATATCAATATCGCGGTCCTGAAGCATTTTTGCCCACTTGTAAAATGCCTTCATTTGAGAGGTGTTCCAATCCCAACCGTCAAAGCTTTCGGCTGTTTTAACGCTTGAGCCAACACCGTTGCTAACAACATTTTGATAGGTTTCCTTTAAATTACCTGCGGCAAAACTGGATTTAAATATAGTTCTTACCGAAGTAATTCCCGAATCCTTAAGCCTATCCATTTCAATGGCGGCTTGTTCGTCGGTATAGGTTCTGCCGTGAACGGGGTCTTCCATAAAGGTGTAGCAATGGTAAACCGTGGAAGTAACACCTTCAAAATCGGTATTTATAGGCGCAGAAGTATTGTTAATAGAAATGCTGTAATCATAGTTCAGGCAAAGAATATCATTATATAAATAATCTCTTGCTTGACTATTTTCAGTAAAGCTTCCGTCTTTATTTTTGGCAGAATAAGCTTCCTTTGCCACATCATAAACCGAGGGACGGTAGGTATCGGAATAGATTGTTTGAAGGTTGCCGCTTTGGTCATAATATTTAAAATATGACCTTACTGCATAGTCACTTAAATAATTTTGTTCACTAATATTTACAAGAACACCTGTGAAATCAATATATTGATCAGTTTCAGCAAAAACCTTGTCTATACCCTTTTCAAAACTATAGGCAACACCTGTTTTAGCGGAATACGATTCGCCGTTTACTGTATACTCGCCGCCGATTTTAAGCTCGTTGCTGCCTAAAGCATCGGCTAATGCGGCTACCGTTCCGTACTCAACGGCGCGTACACCGTAAATGTTATCACTGCAAAGCAAGGTTTTGTTTATTCTTGTTTTAAAGCGTATGCCCTGCTTGCCGCTTAATCTTATTGCGCTGCCTACGGGAGAAAACTCATTGCCTGAAATTTCATTTAAAAGATTAGAGGGTGCAGTACGCTCAACCTTAACATCATCAACATAATATGTTCCAAGTCCGTCAAGTCTGAAATAAATATAAACGGTGCAATCCTTATTGGCTGTAAAGGTTGTAGTTATTGTCAAAGGCTTGCTGACATCAAGACCATTACTTTCCAAAGAACTCTTGGTAAAGCTATCGCCCGATAAATATTTATTACTTAAGGTGATAGTTTTAGTTCCATCGCTGATTGTTTTAGGACAACCTGTGCCTTTTGTATTGGAATCATTGTATGCTCCGGTATAACTTTCTATAGTCTTGTAAATCAAATAATCCTTATCATATGTAACGGTACTGCTGTGCCCCTTAACAGTAGAAAGTCCAAAAAGCAAGGAGCTTTGGGTGTTAGTATATTTAATGGTACCGTCATCATTGTAAATCAATTTGTAGTTAGCCGAATCCACCTCAGGA
Organism: Oscillospiraceae bacterium; assembly: GCA_015065925.1. Taxonomy (GTDB): domain Bacteria; phylum Bacillota; class Clostridia; order Oscillospirales; family Acutalibacteraceae; genus UMGS1279. The sequence goes on along the minus strand of SVPL01000015.1, from coordinate 33,390 downwards.
ATATATTTATCGGTAACCTGACTTAAATCTACAGTATAACTAAACTTATAAGTATATCCGGTTTTGATTTCGTAGGGTGATGAATAAACAAGTCCGTAGCTTAAATTTGTTTTACCCTTTAATCTGTAGCCATATGTAGCATTGTTATCCAATCCAAAGGAACCGCGTTTGCTATCAGAAACATTCCAGTCAGCAACATAGCGGTCTTCAAAATCATAGTTTCCGCTTGTAGGGGCAGAAATATTGTCCTTTACAAGAACAATATCATCTATAAAAATTGAATTTGAACCCGAAGAAACATATTTTAAACAGAACAAAAACTCGGTATTTTCACCCGAATTAAAGGTGAATTTAACAGTATTCCAGTTAGTTGTACTGCCCGAATTTGAATCTAGTTTTTTACTATCAATACTTGCCTCACCTAAATTAGCCGACACATTCACATTAGTATCGGCAGCGAGCAAGGCTACATAATCCAAATAATCAGCCGCATTTGTGAAGCCATATTTAAAGGAGAAGGTATAATAGGAATTTTGCTCTAGCCCTGTGATTTTACGGTAGCTTGCGCCATCTAAATTTTTAATTCTGACAGACCTGTTTCCGCTGGAAAATTTTGTATTAGTTGCATAAACCTCGGTTGCGGTATTTGCGACTGTGTACCATTTATCATCACCGCTTGAAAGTTTAAAGTTATAACCAAGCTCATAGGCTTCAATGTTACCATTTTCTACAATATTAAAATCATAAAGCTCAGCGTAATAGCCTGCGGCTTTAGAGGACTCCACCGTAACAGTTTTATCCATACTAACCTCTTTACCGCCGTAATACCAACCTCTAAAACCTACATTATCATTTGGAGTTACGGTAAGGGTAGTTTTACCGTCAGCAACACTTTCGGTAACCTTGCCCAGTAAAGAATTGCAATATTCTGCCTCTAAGGCTGTAGCAAAAACAACTCCGTTTAAGGTTAACATACCCACACAAATAATAATAGTAAGTAAAACTGAAGTCACCTTTTTAGAAAATAATTTAATTTTTTTGAATTTAATGCTCTTCAAAATACTTCCTCCGTTTCATATATAAATATAATCTTCCTATTACTTTTTTACAATAAATTAGGCAAAAAGTCAAGATACTCACATATTACAAAAACAACGGAAATGTTTATTTTCAACATCATTTTTTCAAAAAAACCTTTAATTAAGCCAACATTCAACGATAATAATGTTTATTTTTACCATAAAAAAAGCCCCCGATTTGGGGGCTAATAAAATATTTCCTTTAAAACTATTTGCCGATATACTTTTTAAATTCCTCAAAATGGGCATTCAAATCCAAGGATAAATCGGGCTCATAGGTTTTAATGGGGAAGCTCTCTTTAATAACTGCGCGGGCGTGGGATAAATCCTTAAAGTCGCCCGAAGCCATAAACTGAACCGCCGCGTTACCTGTAACTGTTGCCTCAACGGGGCCAGCCATAACGGTTTTTTTGCAGTAATCAGCCGCCATACTGCAAAGAAGCTGGTCTTTAATACCGCCGCCAATCATATGAATTACGGGAAGCTCGTGACCAATAAGAGTTTCTAACATTTCGGTAGCATAGCGATACTTAAATGCAAGGCTCTGATAAATACAACGAAGAATTTCGCCCATATTCTGAGGTACATACTGACCTGTGCGCTTGCAGAATTCCTGAACGCGCTTGGGCATATTGCCGGGGGCAACAAAATCCTTGGCATCGGGGTCAACAAAGCACTTAAAGGGCTCGGCACCCTTTGCGGCATTTTCCATTTCGTCGAAGGAAACATCAAGTCCCTGACGCTTCCACTCCTGACGGGACTGTTGAATGAGCCAAAGCCCCATAATATTTTTAAGATAACGAATTTTTCCATCGGATGCGCCCTCGTGGGTAAAGCCGATTTGACGGGATTGCTCGGTCAAGATAGGCTCATCATTAACGGTACCGAAAAGTGACCAAGTACCACAGCTTATGTATGCGTAATCCTTTTCCTGAGTAGGAACGGAGGCTACTGCTGATGCGGTATCGTGGGTGGCAACGGCAATAACGGGAACGCTGTCACAGTGTAACTCCTCACAAATTTCGGGAAGAAGATTTCCGTAAACTTCACCGGGCTTAATGATTTCGCCAAAAAGCTCCTTTTTAAGACCAAGCTTTGCCAAAACCTTTTCGTTCCAATCCTTTGTGTGGGGATCTAAAAGACCTGTTGTGGAAGCATTTGTATATTCTATTCTTTTAGCGCCTGTAAGGAAATATGCAAAAAGGTCGGGCATTAAAAGAAGTGTCTCAGCCTGAGCCAAATCCTGAGGACGGTATTTTACTGCCGCCATAAGCTGATAAACTGTGTTAAGGTCTACCTGCTGAATACCTGTTTCGGCATAAAGCTCCTCGCGGGGCATAAGCTTATAAAACTCCTCCTGCATACCGTCGGTACGAATATCACGGTAGTTGTAAGGATTGCCGATAAGCTGACCGTCCTTATCTAAAAGTCCGTAGTCAACGCCCCAGGTATCAATACCAATACTGTCAAAGCCGCCTGCATTGGTGGCTTTACTTATACCCTGTTTAATCTCGTGGAAAAGGCGAAGCACGTCCCAATAAAGGTGACCGTTTACCAAAACGGGGTCATTGGAAAAACGGTGGATTTCTTCAATTACCATTTTACCGTCTTCAATTCTGGAAAGCATTGCGCGGCCGCTTGATGCACCAAAATCGAAGGCAAGAATTTGATTTTTTTTCATAAAAATTTTCCTTTCTTTTTTGAAAATTCAAATTTATTATTTGTATATTTTTTGTTTTTTGGAACAAAATAAAAACAAAGGAGTGAAATAATATGCTTGATAAACTTTGTTTAATTCTTTCTATTATAGGCGGTCTTAACTGGGGTAGCATTGGGCTTTTTGGCTTTGATATTGTTGCCTGGATTTTCGGCGGTCAGGATGCTTTGCTTAGCCGAATTATTTACACCGCCGTTGGTTTAGCTTCAGTTTGGTGCATTTCCCTTCTTTTCAGAAGCGAACATTCAGAGCACCAAGTAAGTGAATAACCAACTTATATATTTAAAGCTAGTCTTCAAACAAGCTATTCTGCAGCTCGGCAATTTTTTTGCGCCTTGCTGCGGAATTTTTTTCATCCAAAAAATATTTATCACCTTTTTTAAAAATAACCGAACCTTCGGTAACTGCTTCATCAATAAGATTTTTAGGAACATTTTTTATATTCCCATCATCCTCAATAACGGCAAAATTGCCTTCAAATCTATCTAAAACAATCATTTAGGCGCTTCTCCTTTCGATTGAAATGTCATAACTGTTTTGATAATTTTGGAATGTAAAACGAATATTTTTATCTAAATCTGTTCTATAAATCTCAATACCCAATTCTTTAAATCTTAATAAAGCGTCACCTGATGGATGATTGTAAATATTATCATACCCACAGGAGGCTATGGCAATTTCAGGCTGTGCTAATTCTAAAAAGTAATAGGCTGAGGATGATTTCGAACCGTGATGCCCCATTTTAAGCACATCACATTTAACATTGTGATTTAATGCAAGTTGACATTCTGTATCTGAGTCACAATCCCCCGTGAAAAGAAATTTTTTGCCTGAGATATTAAGTATTGAAACAACAGAACGATTATTTTCCTCATTTGCATTGCGATTACAACTCAGGATACTTAAATCCGCATTACCAATTTTAAAATTTTGACCGCACTTTGGCAAAATAAGTTCAATTTTCAAGGACTGTGCCAAACCAAGCACCTCGCTGTAAAGCTCGGTATCTCCATCCTCAGCGGTTGAATTGTTTATAATAAGCTTTTCGATTTTAATTTTTTCGGCAACCCTTAAAAATCCACCCATATGGTCACTATGGTGATGCGTTATTACAGCAACATCGATTTTCTTTATGCCTAGCCTGAATAAATATTTTTGTATTTTAATGCCATCGTCCTCTACGCCAAAATCAATTAATGCTACCGAATTTCCGCTTTTAATTAATGTGGAATCTCCCTGTCCTACATCTAAAAACTCAACAAAATCTTGGGTTGACGCCCCTTTTCCAAAACAAAATTCAATGAGCTTATTGCTTGGTGACTCACTTAAAATTCCACCAAGCACAAGAAGCTCCAAAGCAATAGGCAAAATTGTTAAAACTAAAAAAGAATTTAAAACAATTTTCTTTTTCATCTTTTCCTTCTTGCCTTAGGTTCCCATTTTCCACCCATCTTTTTGGTGGATTTACGACCGTTTTTGCCCTTTGCGTTGGCGTTTTTTGCACGGTTAAACCCTGCGGGGGCAGGTATAAGACAATCAGGAGATGAGCCCATAAGTCGTGTTTTACCTGTTATTCTGAGGGCTTTTTCTATTATAGGACGGTTTTCAGGTTTAAAATACTGCAAAAGTGCCCGTTGCATCTGCTTTTCTTCGGCAGTTTTTGCAACATAGACAGGCTTCATAGTATAGGGGTCAAGCTCGGTATAAAACATACAGGTAGAGATTGTACCCGGTGTGGGATAAAAATCCTGCACCTGACGGGGATGTATTCCCTGTTTTTTAAGAAATACCGCAAGTTCTACGGCATCTGAAAGGGTGCTGCCGGGATGACTTGACATAAGGTAAGGCACTAAATACTGTTCCAAATTCATACCCTTTGTGAGTTCGTAAAAGCGTTTTTGGAACTTTAAATATTCCTCAATATGAGGTTTACCCATTTTATCTAAAACGGCGGCAGAGCAATGCTCGGGAGCAACCTTTAGTTGACCGCTTACATGATGTCTAACCAAATCCTTAAAAAAGGCTTCATCCTTATCGGCTATAAGGTAATCATACCTAATTCCCGAGCGAATAAAAACACTTTTTATTTTAGGAATTTTACGAATTTTTCTTAAAAGATTAAGGTATTCTGTATGCTCCACCTTCAAAGCGGGACAACGGGTTGGTGCAAGACATTTTTTACCCTTGCAAAGTCCCGCCTTTAACTGTTTATCACAAGAGGGACGACGGAAGTTTGCAGTAGGCCCGCCGACATCGTGAATATAGCCTTTAAATCCGGACTTTTTGGTTAATAACTCCGCTTCTTCCAAAACGGATTTCTCACTTCTTACACTTATTTGCCTACCTTGATGGAATGCTATGGAGCAAAAATTACAAGCACCAAAGCAACCGCGGTTGTGGGTTATGGAAAACTCCACCTCTTTAATAGCGGGTACTCCACCTTGTTTTTCGTAGGATGGATGGTAGGTTCTCTCAAAGGGAAGGGCGTAAACCTCATCCATTTCCTCTGTGGTGAGTGGGGGCTGAGGGGGATTTTGAACAATGTATTCACCATTTAACTGAAGCTGAATAAGTCTTTTACCCCTTACGGCATCATGCTCATCATACTCTATTCGGCAAGCGTTGGCATAAGCCTCCTTGCTATCCTTTACCTTTTCGAAAGAAGGGAGCATTATTCCGTTTATGCCATCGGGCTTTTTGGTTTTATAACAGGTGCCTAAAACATCGGTTATTTCTGAAACAGCAATACCCTCTTTAAGCCTTTGGGCTAACTGACAGATAGACCTCTCCCCCATTCCAAAGGAAAGAATGTCCGCACCCGATTCGGTAAGCACCGACTGCATAACCCTATTATCCCAATAATCATAATGGGCAAAACGGCGGAGTGACGCCTCTAGCCCGCCGATTATAATAGGCATATCCTCCCCAAAGCGCTCACGAACTAATTTTGTGTAAACCGTTACTGCTCTGTCGGGGCGAAGACCTGCTTTATTTCCAGGTGAATAGGCATCATCACTGCGTTTTCTTTTGGCGGCGGTGTAGTGTGCCACCATTGAATCTATATTACCCGCATTAATTAAAAAGGCGAATTTGGGAGCGCCAAATCGGGCTATATCATCAGTATTTTTAAAGTTAGGCTGTGCAATAATACCAACACTGTAGCCCTTTGCCTCCAAAACCCTTGAAATAATGGCTGTACCAAAGGAAGGGTGGTCTACATAGGCATCTCCCGTAATAATCACAAAATCGAGTGTATCAAATCCACGCTCCTTAGCCTCTTTTAAATTTATTGGCAAAAAGCCCATTTTTGATCACTCCTTTTGTCTTTTATTCTTCACTGTCCCCGCTTCTTGCCTGCATTTCTAAAAATTCGGCTTTTGTTATAAGCACTTGACGGGGCTTTGCACCTTCATATGGGCCAATAACACCCATTTCTTCCATCTCATTAATAATACGGGAGGCTCTTGCGTATCCCAATTTCAAACGGCTTTGAAGGTGAGACGCCGAAGCTCTGCCTGCATCAATAACACATTCTATGGCTTGGTATATCATAGGATCGCGGTCACCTGAGGACGAATCATCATTTCTAGAGCCTTTTTCCTTGCCACCCTGAGCCGCCATACGCTCAATTTCTTCGCTTATTTCTTCATCGTAATCACTTGATTGACCGTTTTTAACGAAATCTACAACCCTTTCAACCTCTTCCTCGCTTACGAAGCAACCCTGAATACGGGTAGGCTTGTTTGCGCCAAAGGGACAGTAGAGCATATCACCCTTACCAAGAAGTCGCTCGGCGCCACCCATATCAATAATGGTACGGCTATCGGTTTGAGAGGATACCGAGAAGGCAATACGGGTCGGGATATTATTTTTAATAACACCCGTTACAACATCAACCGAGGGGCGCTGAGTAGCAACAATAAGGTGCATACCTGCGGCTCTTGCCTTGGCGGTAATACGGGCAATGTAGTCCTCAACCTCTTTTGAGGAGGTTGCCATAAGGTCGGCAAGCTCATCAATAATAATAACAATATGAGGCATTTTGGGTAGGTCGTCGCTCATTTCGGCTAAATGATTATAGCCTTCCAAATTACGCACATTACATTCTGCAAAAAGACGGTAACGCTTTTCCATTTCCTGAACCGCCCAGCCCAAAGCGCCCGCCGCCTTTCTGGGATCTGTAACAACAGGCACCAAAAGATGTGGTATTCCGTTATAAACTCCAAGCTCAACAACCTTGGGATCAATAAGCAGAAGCTTAACATCATCGGGGGTTGCCTTGTAAAGAAGACTTATGATAATGGAATTTATACATACCGATTTACCCGAGCCTGTAGAACCTGCAATAAGTCCGTGGGGCATTTTTGCAATATCGGTTAAGATTGCAGTACCCGAAATATCCTTACCCAAAGCGGCGGTAAGCTTACTTTTTGCGGTCATAAATTCAACCGTTTCAATAATATCACGGGCGCCAACCATAGTGGTAGACTTATTAGGCACCTCAATACCAATTGCCGCCTTGTTGGGAATAGGAGCCTCTATTCTAACACCTGCCGCCGCAAGGTTTAGTGCAATATCATCTGCAAGAGAGGTGATTTTGCTTATTTTAACGCCCGCCGAGGGCTGAAGCTCATAACGAGTAACTGTGGGGCCCCTTGTAACATCTACAATTCTGGTTTCAACACCAAAGCTGCGAAGTACATTAACAAGGTTTTCGGCGGTAGCCTTAAGCTCCTTTTCACCTGACGCAGAGCCTTTTTTGGTGTTTTCCTTCAAAAGACTTACAGGGGGGAATTTATACTCATCCTCCTCGGAGATATCTTCACCTGTTTTTATTACCTCACCCTCAAAATCAGAGATTTCCTTTTCTGTTACGGGCGCAGGCTTTTTGGTTTTTTCACCTGTTTTCTTATTGTCTGATTCAGACTCCTCAATAACCTCGGCAATTGATGGAGGAAGTTCGTCATCTACCTCAATATCGGCGGCATCACCATCAAATTCAAATGGGGGCTCATCATCTGCGTTAGCCGAAGAAAAATCGTCATCATTATAGGCGTCTATAAGCTTTTTGCCCTTTTCGTCCAAATCCTCGGGTGGCTCCCTTTCCTCGGGAATATCATCCACAGAGATATCAGTAACCTGACGCTTTTTGCGTGCGGCTTCCCGCATTTCTCTATCTCTGTTATAACTCTCACTAGCCTTTTGTTTAGCGGTTCTTACAGGCTTTGAAATTCCGCGAAAAAGCCCTATAAGGGTGATTCCCGTAAGCAACATAAATAAAACGAATATTGCAAGACAAACTATTACTCCTGCTCCTGCAGTTTCAAAAAGAGCTGTAAGAGGCGCACCTATAAGGGCACCTAAAAATCCACCGCCCGAAGCGCCTTTTGAATAGGCTGCAGAAATATGGTCACCAAAGCTAAGCCCCTGAAGGCTTTTGCTGAAAATATCAATAGCGGCATCTAAAAATACCACCATCAGCGATGTTTCAATTGTTTTTACAGCAACGCTTGTGGCAAACCTATCCATAGCGGAAAATACCGCAACAACGCCCAAAAACAAAGGCAATGTATATGTGCCAAAGCCAAAAACTCCAAACAAAAAATTATGTAAAGTGTTCCAAAAGCTGTCATTACCCTCTATAATTATTAAAAACAAAATAAGTACAGCAAATGCAAACAGTAAAATTGCTTTTATTTGTCCGCCACCTGATACAGGTTGAGCCGCCTGCTCCCTTTCTTTTTTAATCTCGGTAGCAGTTGCACTTCTTTTTTTAGTTGTTTTTCCTTTTTTTGCTCCCTTAGTAGCCATTTAAAAACTTCCTTTTTATATATGTATTTAGGCGATTTTATTCGCCCTTTTCTATTAATTCGTAAAGACAGTCTATTGCGTCACTAAGACTGCCCACCTTATGAATAAGGCCAATTTTAACGGCATCATCACCACAAAGTACGGTGCCCATATCGGTTGCAAGCTCACCCGTATTCATCATAAGCTCATAAAGCTTTTCGGCGCTTACCGAAGAATTTGAGGTAATGAAACCGGTTATTCTCTCCTGCATTTTTTCAAAATAGTTAAGCGTTTGCGGAACACCCAAAACAAGACCGTTGGTACGAACGGGATGAATGGTCATTGTAGCAGAAGGCACAATAAATGATTTATCTGCAGCCACCGCCAAGGGTACGCCAATGGAATGACCGCCACCCAAAACAAGAGAAACGGTGGGCTTGCTCATACCCGAAATAAGCTCTGCCAAGGCAAGACCTGCCTCTACATCACCGCCGACGGTATTAAGCACCACCAGCATACCGTCCACCTCAGGGTCCTCCTCAATAGCAACAAGCTGAGGAATAATATGCTCATACCTTGTAGCCTTTGTGCCTTGAGGAAGCTGAATATGTCCCTCAATTTCACCCGCAACAGTAAGGCAATGAATAACATATTTTGAACCCTTTGGAGTTACCGAGCCTGTTTTTTCAATCTGCTCCAGCTGTTCGCTTGAAACACCGCTTAACTGCTTTTCTTTTGAATTATTATCCTTTTGCTCCTTGGAAATCATAGCTATCATCCTTTTATAAAAATCATAGCTATTATTCCGCCTAATGCATAAAATTATACATAATATATTATACTATTTCAGAAATAATAATGCAAGGGCTTTTTGAATTAAAATTCAGTTTTCAAAAAACAAAATTATTTTTCCGAAAAATAAACGAAAATCGCAAATAATTACAACTATTTTCGTCATTTTTATTGAGTTTTTCAAATTTTACACTTGCAACATAAAAATTAATGTTGTATACTTAAATATGTGTTTTGTATTAACAATATTTTACGGAGGTGCAATAAGTGAAAATCGGTTTTGATAATGAAAAATATATAACACTTCAATCCCAAAAAATCCGCGATCGTATTGAGCAGTTCGGCGGCAAGCTTTATATGGAGTTTGGCGGTAAGCTGTTTGATGATTTTCACGCCTCCCGTGTTCTTCCCGGTTTTGAGCCTGACAGTAAGGTTAAAATGCTTTTACAGCTTAAAGATCAGGCGGAAATTGTTATTGTTATTAACGCAGACGCTATTGAAAAAAATAAGCGTCGCGGTGACCTTGGCATCACCTATGATTTAGATACACTTCGCCTTATTGATGCATTCCGCGGTATTGGGCTTTTTGTTGGCAGCGTTGTTATCACCTGCTACAACTCTCAGCACGCCGCCGATATGTTTGAAAAAAGGCTTGTTTCTTTGGGCATTAAGGTTTACAAGCATTATTCCATTGAAGATTACCCTTCAAACATTCCTCTTATAGTAAGTGACGACGGCTTTGGCAAAAACGATTATATTGAAACCGAGCGCTCACTTGTAATAGTTACCGCACCGGGTCCGGGAAGCGGAAAAATGGCTACCTGCCTTTCACAGCTTTATCACGAGCATAAGCGTGGTGTTACTGCGGGCTATGCCAAGTTTGAGACCTTCCCTATTTGGAATATTCCCTTAAAGCACCCCGTTAATTTGGCTTATGAAGCCGCTACCGCCGACCTTAATGATGTTAATATGATAGATTTTTATCATTTAGAGGCATACGGCGAAACTACGGTAAATTATAATCGCGATATTGAAATTTTCCCTGTTTTAAATGCAATGATGCAAAAAATTATGGGAAAATCTCCCTATAAAAGCCCCACCGATATGGGTGTTAATATGGCGGGATACTGCATTTTTGATGAACAGGCTGTTGAGGATGCCTGCCGTCAAGAGATTTTGCGCCGTTATTATAACGCTTGCTGCTCGGTAAGGCAGGGTATGTCTGACGCCCATGAGGTTAGTAAGTTAGAGCTTTTAATGGGGCAAATGGGCGTTACCACCGACGAGCGTCCCACAGTTGCCGCCGCTTTAAGTAAGGCTGAGCAAACAGGTGCCCCCGCCGTAGCAATTCAGTTGCCCGACGGAAGAATTATTACGGGTAAAACATCATCGCTCCTCGGAGCATCTGCCGCCGCCCTTTTAAATGCCTTAAAGGCTTTGGGCGATATTGATGATGCAGCATTTTTAATATCTCACACAATTATTGAGCCTATTCAAAAGCTGAAGGTTCAGCATATGGGCAACCACAATCCAAGACTTCATACCGATGAAATTCTTATTGCCCTTTCAATTTGCGCCGTTACAGATGAGGTTGCCGCAAAAGCCGTCGACCAGCTCGAAAAATTAAAGGGTTGTGAGGCGCACTCCTCGGTAATTCTGTCGAGCGTGGATGAAAATGTGTTTAGAAAGCTCGGTGTAAACATCACCTACGAGCCTAAATATCAAACAAAAAAGCTTTACCATAACTAGACTTCAAACGCTAGACATTAGATACTAGATAACTAAACCTATAGACTGCAGGTAAAATCTATTTTGGTTTTAGTTATCTAATATCTGGCATCTAAAATCTAATATCTAATTGGGGGTATAGCGCAGTTGGTAGCGCGTCTGCTTCGCATGCAGAAGGTCAGGGGTTCGACTCCCCTTATCTCCACCAAAATCATCTATTCCAATATTTTTAGGAATAGATGATTTTTTATGCTCAGCAGAAAAGGAGGCGAACCCCTAAAAGGGGTGTACGTCGTAGCAACTTAAAATGCGCGATAGCATTTTAAGATTGTGAAGTCTCGAGCACCGTTAATACTTTCGGGTACCGTTCGGAACGGTCGAAAGTATACGGGCGCAGAGTCTCCCCTTATCTCCACCAAACAAAAAAGCACCTTCGGGTGCTTTTTTGTTTGGTGGAATGAAGCGTTCCCTAGCCAAACCATTCAAACTTGAATCAGCCTTAAATGGCTATTTTTAGGTATCTTTTGGCTCATCGAACTTCATAGGCGGTAGCCTTATGAAGTTCTCTTCACCAAAATCTACTATAAAAATTGCACATTTAAGGTCAAAGAGTTTTGTAAATAACATTATTTTTTGTTATGCAAGGCAAAAACGCAGTAAATCCTGTCGGATTTACGAGTATTTTTACGCAGCAGAGCGAAAAATATGTGTTTCAAAACCTGGTTCATGTTTGAATGGTCTGGCTAAAGGAACATGAAGTCGCTTGCGCTAATGAAGTTGCCTGCGGCAATGAAGTGTGCTGCGGCACATAAAAAGCGCTTCGCTTCATACGAGCATAGCGAGTGCTTCATAGGAACAACGTAAAAATAGAAACGGCTAGGTCGAAAGACTTAGCCGTTTCTATTAGGGAGATAAAAACCTTTATGGATGCATTTGGGAGGAGACATCCGTTAGGTAAGATATAATCGTATTTTAATTATCCCTTAATGCTAGTATAAACGGTAATGGAGGCGGGAGGAAGGGTGTCTACCAAAATATCTTCAACATTAAGATAGGTTGCATCTGCATCCTTTAGGCGGGCATCGGGTGTAGCATTAATTGTATTTGCAGTTTCCTGATGCCTGTATAAAGTGCGTCCAATCGCCTTATCAAGCTTGATTTCTACATTTCTGTCCATAACATCAAGATTAACCACCGTTATGGTTATATTTCCGTCCTCAAGCTCTACTGCACCAATGTATATTCCCGCATATTCTTCAATAAGCTGAGTATTATTGGTTTTATAAACCTTACCGTTTTTGTATCCGTTATATTTTGTGAAAAGTCCCAATGTGTAATACTGGTCACTAGGAATGGGGCTTTCAAAAAGGGAGGGCACAATACCTGTAATGTGTATACCGTGCTCCCACTCACCGCCGTGGGATGTATTATCGGTCCAAAGCTGGTCAAAAAGCTGCCAATACACCATATTCTGAATACCAAGCTGTTGACCGACAATAGCGGTAGAAACAACCTGAAGTCCGTGCCACCCCGTACTGCTTTTGGCGGTAAGTCCATCAGCCTGAGTATCATATTCATCTACCCAGAATTCCTTTTTACTAAGAAGTCCCAACTTTTTCATATGATTTAAATATGACGAATATACAGGAACGGTCATTTCTGCAAAGGTATCTGATGTGATATTTGACGCCTTGGGGTAAAAATGGCAGGAATAAATATCAAACAAATCGGGATCGTTTTCAAGCACATATTTAAGTAAATTGTCACCCGTTGTTGAAACCTCATTGGGGCCTATATGCTTAACGGTATTGGCAAGCTTCATTTCGGCAAGCTTATCCTTAATTGTTCTTGATACCAAAACGTATTCCCTTGTTGCAGTAGTTTCGCCCTGATAACTATTACAAGGCTCAACAAAATATAGCAGATGATTAACATTGTTTACACCCTCTGCACGAAGGTTCAAAAGAGTTTTGCCAATAAAGTGACCCATTCGGCGACCTGCCTTTACAAGGCGAATATCCTCATCCGTCATACCCGAAAAATCAACACCGTCACTCTCACCGAAGCGATCTTCACCTCTGCCCTTTAGGTAGCTTACCTCTCCAATAGAGGCGCTGCCTATTTCTGAAATGTAACTAAAGTGCCAACCAATCTGAAGTAGAATTTCAATGTTGTTTTTTTGCATAGCCTTGGCGTAATCTGTGAAATAACCAAAGCGGTCAGAACTAAAATCCCAGCCCTTTGTGTTGTTCCACACCCAATGACTTTGATACCTTGTTCGAACATAACGGTATCCCGAATCTACAAGACGGCTAATCTCGGTATCTAACATTTTATCGGTATATACCCTGCCTGTTGCATCGTCCTTCATAAATCCAAAGGCGTGATAAATGGTGCTTGAGGAGGCGCAATAATTGGTAATTACTGGCTTTTGGGAGTTATATATTCTAAGCTCATCATAATAGACCTCATCATCTACCGACTCATCTTCAAAATAATCAAGGTCGTCATCATTTGTTTGCTCATCACCAATTTCCGTTTCTTCCGAATTTTCAATATTTTCTTCCTCATTTTCGGAATTGGTTTCACTTGAGGAAGGGATGGAGCCAGTACCTTCTTCTGTTTCCTTTTTTGTGCAAGCGCCAAAGCAAAAAACTGTTAACGCCAAGCATAAAATAAGACACAATATTTTTTTAAACATTTAAAAGCTCCTCCTTTCCTTCTTTTTTCCTAAAACAAATGTTGCAACGACCAGACTCATGCAAAGTATAATCAGGGGTAAAACAAGTCGGTTAATGCCCTTGTCGGATGTAGACGGAAAATCCTCTGAAGGATTATTTTCCTTATACCCATTGACGCCGCCGTTTAAAATAACATTTTCACCCGAAACAGCATTGTAATCATAAGGCTCGAAAACCGAATAATCATTGGGGTCCTCCAAAAATCCGTATTCCGCCATATAAAGCATAAGATTATCCACATCAAAGCTACCTTCGGTACACTTGATTACCAAATAAACCTCAGAGCTTTCACCGCTTGAAAACCTAAATGCTGTTCTTTCCCACGATTTTGAAGTAGGCTCGATGAATGAAGCGGGCGAATAATTGTAATCGGTAAACAATTCTTTACCGTCAGAGGTTGCGGAAATTCCAATATAGCCTTCGGCATTTTCGCCCCTTACTGCGGCAGAGAAAATGTATTCGGTATTTGCCCTTACCTTAACGGATAATACATAATCTGTTCCTGCAGTTACCCTTAAAAAGCCCTCGTTTCGCTCAGCATCACCATTAATAACACTAAGGGTTTTGGGCAGATTTTTAAAATTGTTATTGGTTATTGCCTGTTCAAAATTATTGTTTTCAATAAAATTGTAAACGGTAGCGGTGTATTTTTCCTTAACATTGCGTTCGGTTACAAACGACCTTACAACGGTTAGGGTTATATCATCAATATAAAAGCTGCCCTTTGTTTTATTCAAAACAGTTCCTATTATGGTTTTAAGCATAGTATAGTTTTTATTTGTGAAACTAAATTCAAGCTTGTTCCAACCGTCATTATTAGCGGTATGTTCAAAGCCTATATTAGTATCCAGGGATTTTCTAAACTCGGGAGTAACCAAAATACTGCCACCATTTTTGCCATCCGCCGACTTATAATAAAGGGTAAGCTTATAGGAGCCGCCTTTAATTACCTGATTGGATAGATAGGCTTCATCAAAAATGCATAGAGTGTTTTCAGCTGCGGCAGAGCCGTTAAAAAGCAATGAATAATCTCCGCTAAAAACATTATTATCACTATCAGACGATTTTTTATAGATAGAAAACACATTTTTATCGCTGTTTTTAAGGGCAAATCTTGAGGTTTCAAAATCTACCTTTTCCACAATAGCACCCATACCGGAATCGTTTTTTGTTATACTAATTTCCTTTACCTTGGCGTTTTCATCCAATGCCACAAAGGCAATGTTGACCGCTTTATGCTCACTTGTAAAGAATTCAAATGAATATTCCTTCCAGTCGCCTGCGCTTGTAGCCATACTGCTTTGGGATGTAATAAGGTTTTCGTCACTTGGCAAGAAGCTTTGAATATCATACATTGCCGCTAAAACCTCACCCATAGCGCTAAAGCTTACGGTATATTTGGAGTTTTCCTCCAAAGCCAAGGTTTGACGGGCAAAATCCCCTTCATTTTCCAAAACCAGGAAATCATCATCCAAAACAGCGGTTCCTTGCCAATTCAAAATTGTTTTATTGGCTTTGTACTGACAAATTTCAAGATTATCCAAATAAAAATACTTATCAGCTACATTTTTGCCGTCAACAACCGAGGAATAGCCCTGATAATGGAAATTAAGCTGTGCTTCGGTAAGGTTTCCGCTGTTAAAATAGGCATCCACCCTATGCCAACCCGAGCCTGCGGCAATCCAGTTTCCTTCGGTAGACCAAATGGTTCCATCCTCATTGGTTATACCAAAGCTGACTAGCTTGCTGTTTTGAGCGTAGCCCGGCATATTAATGTAAAATGAAATACGGTAATCCGACTCCGGAACAAGATTTTGCAGCTTAAGATATGAAGCCTGGTGATTAGCATCAAACTTAAGTGAATAGTTACCGTCATAGGAGACTGTGTTGGTGCGCTTGAAGGTACACCAAACGGAGGGTACATACTGATCTGAGCCTGCCCAACGGTCCTCTGCCGCCCAGCCCGAAACGGTACCGTTTTCAAAGGTTCCGTCAAAGTCTAAATCGGACAGATAATCGTAGGTGTTCATATTATTTCCCGTAAATTTTGCAGTTAAATTAAAATATTTATCGGTTTTAAAGCTATATGGATTTTCAGATGATACCAAAGCATCATTATCATCATACCAACCGACAAAGGTGTTGCCCTCCTTGGGGGTGGCAGTAACTGTTATGGTAGATTTTTTGGGGTACAAGCCATCCTTAAAATTGCTTGTAGCAGTACCGCCAAAGCTACCCTTAACCTCTGCCCTTACACCGTCGATTATTGTGCGTTTTAAAGAAAAATCGCCGATTGTTACGGAGTCCCAGGAACAAGAATCATTGCGATAACCCGCACCCTTACAGGATTCCAAAACAACCATATAATCTCCTGCTGTGGTGGTCTTGAAGGTTGTTTTTACCTGATATGTGCGGTCGCCCGTGGTATACTGTGTGGTAACGGGAGCTGAGTATTCAACCGCATTTGAATCGGCAATATTTGTGATTTTTCCCGACTCCAAAAGCTTTACTATGTAATCCATTCCGTAAACAAAGGAAAAATCGTAAGAGGTATTTGCTTCAAGATTTTCAAGCTTAAGATAAAAATATGCCTTATTTTCACTTGCAAGAGCATCCTTGGGATCGCCTTCACTATTTGTATTATCTAATCCAAATCGCCACGCAACACTCTTGAAGCCCTCTACCTTCAGGCTATTTTCAGCCTTTACCGTGCCAACATTGGTGAAGGTGAAGTTGCCCGAGCCGTGACCTGATTGATTACCGCTGTAAAATTCGGCAATATTGCCGTAAGAAAGCTCTCTTTCCTGCTTTACAAGGCATAAATCCGATAAAACCGTTTTTGACCAATTACAAGGAATATTATTTAAATACTTTGCCGTTTTAAGGGTGATTAAATATTCGCCCTCGGCATTGGTTTTGAAATCAAAGGAAACCTTGCGGGCGGTAGAAAAGCCCTCTACATAATCGGCAATGGGTGTGGTGACATCGGTAACCACCTGACCCGAGGGATTTTTAACGCTTTCATATTTTACAATAAAATCCTCGGAATAATAATAACTAAAGGTGTAATTTGTGTCAGGCTCTAAATCCGCCGCCTTTATATAAACATATGCAAGCTTATTTTTTGTGGCATCGGTTGAGCTTACTCCAAAGCCCCAGGCATAGCCGCCAAAAAGGGATTTTGATTTATCGTCCTTAAAATGGGGCTCGGCATTTGAAGTCCAGCTTACAGCGCCATTTGCACTTGTATAGTAGGCAGCAAGGTTGTCGCCACACTCTGAAAGAACAAGGTCAGACAGTCTTACATGTGACCAATTCCAGTTTACATTAGCCCAGCTTTTGCAGGTTTTTAAAACAATATCATAATCGGTTGAAGCATTGGTAGTAAAGTAGAATTCAACCTTTTTTATTCTTCCATCGTTTGAAAGTGATGCAACGGTAACCCCTTCGGGATATACTACCGTTCCTGAATCGGCAGTAAAGCCTTCAAAGACATAATCCCCCTCGGAATCCTTAACGCCATCAAGCACCAAATTAAAATCCCTTGCATAAACATAGGAAAAGTAATATTTGGTATACGGCTTTAAGCCGTTTGCATTTATAATATTTTTTCCTACATTATTTGTGGTACCAAAACGCCAGGAATATACGCTTCCTCCCGAACTACCGTATATTGTTTCATTAGGATCGGTATAATCATACACACCGGCTGTTTGCCAAGGACTGGAGTTAGCATCCACCTCTATATCGCCGTTTGCTACGGTGTAATCCTTAGCAAGATTAGGGTCGGTCAGATTAATTTTTTCATTAACGGATTCTGCCGTTATTTCGGTAATATATATGCTTAGCACCGAAGTTATAATTAATACTGCGGCAAGCATCACAGAAATAATTTTTTTCATTTTGTTCTCCCAAAGGTTGTACTTAAAAGGAAGGGCGTTTTAGATTATTAAGTACGATTTCTCCATACCAACTAACCTAAATACGCCCTAAACTATAAATTTATATTATGCTTCTTTATTGTAAAGAGCGCCAAGTGTGGCTCCTGCATTCTGACACCAGAGCTCATAAGCAGCCTTTGTTTCTTCGGTATTCATTACAAAATGATTAAAAGCTGCTTCAGCATTAGGATCATCACGATCACTACTTTGATTATCAATAGCGTTTGCAACTGCAAATATACTTACTGATACAGTATCGCCATAAACAACCTGTTCATTATTATTCTTATCAATATAAATCGCATATGGACGTATTAGATAATCATCGTCATAATGCTCAGGTGAAATACCGGTGAGATATGATGTGAATACGTTTGAATCTTCCAAAGTTGCCCACAAAATTGCATTAGACTGAAGTTTATCACCAACGCTTGTTACCTGAGAACGATATGCAACACCATGACCAACACCTTTTGAGCCAATCATGCTAACATTTACATCGTCAACTTCAAAAAGTGACATATCTTCACTGCGAATTGCAATAGCACCAAATTCAACAACGTTGTTTGCAGCAAGATCATTGGTAATTGCATTGTAAATTCTAAGACCATTTTTACCTGTACTGCTTCCACCTGCAATAGAAATAG
Organism: Oscillospiraceae bacterium; assembly: GCA_015065925.1. GTDB lineage: Bacteria > Bacillota > Clostridia > Oscillospirales > Acutalibacteraceae > UMGS1279. The sequence goes on along the minus strand of SVPL01000015.1, from coordinate 14,955 downwards.
CGGCATTACCCTGATTACCGTTTTTATCGGTCATTATAATAGCACTTTCTATTCCAATAGAAGTGAATTTAGCAACGGCAGAAAAATCATCAAAAACAGTATGGGTAAAAATAGCATCCTCACTTAAAAGGCTTCCGTATGGATTATACCAGCCAATGAAATTCTCACCCGATTTAGGGGTAGCGGTAAATGTAACAGTATCGCCTACCTGAGCAGTTTCATTTGAAACTTCGCAGGTACCGTTACCGTTTGTAGTTGCACTCACACTGTAGGTTCCGGTATGCTTTGTAAGGTTAAGGTTAGCTATAACGGCTGATGCATATGGGTCTATATCAGCCTCCGGATAACCGGGTCTTGCATATCTAAGGGTAATTACACAGTTATCAATATTATCACCTGTTTTAAGAATAACCGAGCTTGAAGCCTCACCCGATAAATCCTTTAAAACAGTAAAGCCTGTGGTTTTTACTGCATCTATTTGAGTATAAAGATTCAAACCACAATTATAACTGAACATATAGTATGTATTTGGCTCTATATCCTCAGCTTTAACATTTATATTAAAGGCAAAGTTAGAATCATAGTGAATATAAGGGAGTTTCCACCAATAACCTGAATAGCTACCACCATACTTATCTTTATCCCAAATGCCTTCGTTGTTTTGGTAGGTTATCTCACCGCCTGCCATAGTATAATCAGCTATAAGATTATCATACTGACCTGCCTCTACAAGACGAATATCTGAAAGATAGGTAGAATCCCAATCTCCGTTAGTTGGGTCGGCAGGGTTCATCCAGCCCTTTGCAAAAACAAGATTGATCTCATAGTCACCTGCGCCAAGGGTGGTAAAGCTAAAGGAGGAAAGCACTGCGCCCTGACCACCTGAAATGTTTTTAGTGACAACGCCCGATACGGTAGTAGCAATATTTTGAGCCTCTGCCACATCACTAACATAAACTACGGTGTTTTCGGTTGCAGCCTGAACCTTATAATCGTTTGCATATACCCAAGAAAAATTGTAAACGGTGTTGGCTTTTAATCCTGTTGCTTTGATTTTAATAGGCACTTCAACATTTGTTGCTGCGCCCTTCATTCTAAAGCTTTTTCCGCCGTTTACGGTATAGGTTTTAGAATTAGCAGCATCGGCTACCAAACCGGCGTTATCAGGAATAACAATATTACCCGTGCCATCCTCCTTATACTCATAATCGGCGGCAAGGTTGTTATCGTACTCGGCAAGCATAAGGTCAGACAGTCTTACATGCGACCAATTCCAGTTTACATTAGCCCAGCTTTTGCAGGTTTTTAAAACAATATCATAATCGGTTGAAGCGTTGGTAGTAAAATAAAATTCAACCTTTTTTATTCTTCCATCGTTTGAAAGTGATGCAACGGTAACCCCTTCGGGATATACAACAGTCCCTGAATCAGCAGTAAAGCCTTCAAAAACATAGTTGCCCTCAGCATCCTTAACACCATCCAAGACTATTTGAAAATCTCTGGCATAAACATAAGAAAAATAATATGTAGTGTTGGGTTTTAAGCCATTGGCGTTTATAATATTTTTTCCTACCTTGTCGGTTGTACCAAAACGCCAGGAATATATGCTTCCGCCCGAGTTGCCGTATATTGTTTCAACAGGGTCGGTAAAATCATACACCTCGTTTGTTTGCCAAGGACTTGATTTGGGATCAACCACTATATCGCCGTTCGCAACGGTGTAATCCTTAGCAAGATTAGGGTCGGTTAAAACAGGTGTTGTTACTGACACTGCCGATGCAGGTGTCAAAAGCATCGCTGTCATAGACGAAGCTACGAGCAAAAGTGCCAAAATTACAGATAAAACTTTTTTCATAACAATTACCTCCAAAAATAAATAATAAATTTTCAAAAATACAGATAAAGCATTATTTGACTATGTTTTTAAAACTTTACAATTATATGCGGTTAAAATTACCAAAAACTTTGCCAAATTTTGTGCAAAATCTATACATTTTGATTATCTACTTGTATTTTAAACGAATATGTGTTATATTACAAGACAGAACTACGAATAAAATAGACAATAGTTGCTTTTTTATTACAAAATGGTTTAATTTATAGCAGAAAGTTGGTAAAACATTGGCTTTTTTTGAAAATCGTACTTCTAATATTCATTGTCGTCCTTCAACCTCGTTGAAATTCGAAAAACATTTACACACTAACATCGAGCTTGTAATTATGATAAAGGGGCAAACACGCGCCTATGCAGATAACAAGGGCGGTATATTATCGGCAGGTCAGGCATTTATTGCTTTTCCAAACCAAGTTCATTATTATACCGATGATTTGGGTGACTATTACTGTTTGATTTTCATTTTCGACCCCAAAACAATGCCGTCATTTTATAAAAAATTTATGAAATATATTCCAAATGAGCCTATTGTAGACTTTGAATCGCACAAGCTCTCTAGCCTATACCACCAAATACTTTGCGAAATAAACAATCCTATAGAATATTCAAAAAATATTATTGAAAATGCTTTAGGAGTAATTTTATCCTATGTTTTCAGAAATATAGATTTCATAGAGGTTGATAAAACTCACCTTACGGCTTTGCAAACGGTTTTGCAGTACTGCAACGACCATTATACCGAAAACATAACACTGGATAGCATAGCCCAAAACATTCATATGAACAAATACTATATTTCCCATGTTTTTAATAAAGAAATAGGCATAAGCCTACCCGAATATATTAACAATCTGCGTATTCGTGACGCAACTATGCTTTTAAAGGAAGGAAATATGAGCATTACCGACATTGCTTTTGCGGTTGGTTTTAATACGCTTAGAAGCTTTAACAGACGATTTTTGGAGCATACGGGCAAAACTCCAAAGCAGGTAAAAAACGAATACAAATCACTAGAACCCGAAACGAGATTTGAACTTAACTTTTAATTTATTTTCCTTTTAGCCGGAACATTTAGATTTGAACCAGGTTTTCTAAGGAAAAAGGAGGTCGTAAAATGAGTAAAAAACTAAAAATTTGGCTTATTATAGGAGCTTCTTTAATACTAATCGGAGCTATTATTTTTTTAGGAGCGATGACTATGCTTAAATGGGATTTTAGTAAATTATCTACTGTGAAATTTGAAACAAATAAATATGAACTCAGCGAAAAATTTAAAGATATATCAATATCCACAAAAACCGCGGACATTCATTTTGTTCCTTCAGAAGACTCCCGAATATCGGTTGTTTGTTATGAGGAAACAAAGGTTAAACATTCTGTTTCGGTAAAGGAAAACGCTCTTGTTATAGAAACGGTTGATACCAGAAAATGGTATGATTACATAAATATAAATTTTGTCACTCCAAAAATAACCGTAAATATTCCCGCAGAAAAATACGGAAAGCTTTTAATAAGCAATAGCACGGGTAATGCTGAAGTACCAAAAGATTTTACCTTTGAAGAAATTGAAATTTCTGAGAGTACGGGTGATGTAAACTGCTATGCTTCGGCACTGGGAGAAATTAAAATTAAAACAAGCACAGGCAACATCAAGCTAAAGGATGTATCGTCTGGCGGGCTTAAGCTTACAGTTTCCACAGGTGACATTATTGCCGAAAATTCAATCTGCAACGGCAATGTTATACTAAACTCAACAACAGGCGATACAACACTTTCTAACCTTGAATGTGAAAATATTGAATCGAATGGTAGTACAGGCAACCTTATTTTAAATAATGTTATTGCGGAAAATAAGCTTTCTGCCAAAAGAAGCACAGGAGATATTAATATTGAAAAATGCGATGCCTCAGAGCTTTTTTTAAAAACCTCTACGGGAAATGTCAAGGGAAGTCTACTGTCAGACAAAATATTTTTCACAGAGTCATCTACAGGCGATATAAATGTTCCCAAAAGCACAACGGGCGGAAAATGCGAAGTCACAACCTCTACGGGAAACATTACCTTTACCATTATTTAGCTTGAACATTAAACAAGACCTAAAAAATCCCCTACCAATCAAGGTAAGGGATTTTTATTCTCTCGCGAAAAATACAATTTATCTTTCACCTTCAGGGCGCGGAACGAGGTTTAGCCAAAAGATCAAAACCATCCCGCAATAAAAAAGATATTAACTGCAAAATCGGTCATCCAAGCTTCAATGCTTTGCCTTAAATATCTAATTTAAAAAAGTCCTGTGATTTTGCCGTTTTCATCAACATCAATTTTCTCTGCGGCGGGTACTTTGGGTAAACCAGGCATTGTCATAATATCGCCTGTAAGCACAACTATAAAGCCTGCGCCTGCCGAAACCTTAACATTTTTAATGGTTACGGTAAAGCCTTCGGGTGCGCCGAGTTTTGCGGGGTCATCCGAGAAGCTGTACTGTGTTTTTGCCATACAAACAGGGCAATTAGCAAAGCCAAGCTCAGTAAGCTGTGCGATTTGCTTTTTAGCGGCGGGAAGAATGTTTATACCGTCACCGCCGTACACCTTTTTAACAACGGCTTCGATTTTTTCTTCGATTGTGCCATCCAATTCATAAGCGAAGGTAAAATCGCCCTTTTCCTCCTCGCAAAGACGAACAACCTCTTTAGCAAGGTCGATACCGCCGTTGCCACCATCTGCCCAAACATTGGAAAGAACGGTGTTTACACCAAGCTCCTTGCACTTTGCAATGATGAAATCAATTTCATTATCGGTATCGGTGGGGAAACGGTTAACGGCAACCACGCAGGGAAGCTTATATACATTTTTAATGTTGGAAACATGGCGAAGAAGATTAGGAATACCCTTTTCAAGAGCTACTAAATCCTCATTGCCAAGCTCGGTTTTAGCAAGTCCGCCGTGCATTTTAAGGGCGCGAACGGTGGCAACAACTACAACGGCATCGGGGGTAAGCCCTGCCATACGGCATTTAATATCAAGGAATTTTTCTGCGCCAAGGTCTGCGCCGAAGCCTGCCTCGGTAATAGCGTAATCACCCATTTTAAGGGCAAGCTTGGTAGCCATTACAGAGTTACAGCCGTGAGCAATATTTGCAAAAGGTCCACCGTGAACAAAGGCGGGGGTGCCTTCTAAGGTCTGCACAAGATTAGGCTTAATGGCATCCTTTAAAAGGGCAGTCATAGCGCCTGCGGCTTTAAGCTCGCCGCAAGTAACGGGCTTATCGTCATAGGTGTAGCCAACAATTATGCGGGAAAGACGCTCTTTAAGGTCGGTAATGGAATTGGAAAGGCAGAGAACTGCCATAATTTCACTAGCTACGGTAATGTCAAAGCCGTCCTCACGGGGAACACCCTGCATTCTGCCGCCCAAACCGTCAATAACATTTCTAAGCTGACGGTCGTTCATATCCACGCAACGCTTCCAGGTGATTTTTTTAACATCAATACCCAAAGCATTGCCCTGCTGAATGTGGTTATCAAGCATTGCGGCAAGAAGATTGTTTGCGGCGCCGATTGCGTGGAAGTCACCTGTGAAATGAAGGTTAATGTCCTCCATAGGTACAACCTGAGCGTAACCGCCGCCTGCGGCACCGCCCTTAACACCAAAAACGGGGCCAAGAGAAGGCTCACGAAGGGCAACTGTAACATTTTTGCCAATTTTTTTAAGTCCATCTGCAAGACCGATGGTGGTAGTGGTCTTACCCTCACCTGCGGGGGTGGGGGTAATTGCCGTTACCAAAACAAGCTTACCGTTTTCGCGGTCGGTTTCATTCAGGAGTGCGGGATCAATTTTTGCTTTATATTTGCCGTACTGCTCAATGTATTTTTCATCAACATTAGCGGCTTTGGCAATTTCTGTTATTGGTTGCATCACACATTCTTGTGCGATTTCAATATCGGATTTATACATAATATTCACCCTTTATTTGTAATATTCAAAAGCGCTATCAAATAAGCCGAGATTATAATTACCCTCAACATTGCGATAGAGGTTATCACCAACACGCTCACTGTGTCCCATTTTACCAAGAACGCGACCGTCAGGAGAGGTTATACCCTCAATAGCCCATACCGAGTTATTGGGATTAAAGCGAACATCATCAGTAGGATTGCCATTTAAATCTACATACTGGGTAAGAATTTGACCGTTAGCCTCTAACTTCTGTACAAGGTCTTCACTTGCAATGAAGCGGCCCTCACCGTGAGAAATGGGAACATTGTAAACCTCACCAACCTTAGCTTTGCTCATCCAAGGTGATTTGTTAGATGCAACACGGGTATGAACAATTCTGGACTGATGGCGGCCGATTGTATTAAAGGTAAGGGTGGGGCAAGAAGCGTCGGTATCAATTATCTCGCCATAAGGCACCAAACCAAGCTTAATAAGTGCCTGGAAGCCGTTACAAATACCACACATTAAGCCGTCACGATTTTTAAGAAGATTCATAACGCCGTCTTTAATCTCAGGTGAACGGAAGAAGGCGGTAATGAATTTACCTGAGCCTTCGGGCTCGTCACCGCCCGAGAAGCCACCGGGGATAAATACTATCTGACTATCTGCAAGCTTCTTTGCAAAGTATTCGGTAGATTCAGCTATGGCAGATGCGGTAAGGTTGCGAATGATAACCGTTTCGGCCTCTAAGCCTGCACGCTCTGCCGCTCTTGCTGAATCGTACTCACAGTTGGTACCGGGGAATACGGGGATAAGCACTTTGGGTTTGGCAACCTTAATAGAAGGCGAAAGTTTTTCGCCACTTTCATAGCTTACGGTTTTAATCTCTTTGCCATCAGTTTTAATATTACAGGAGAATACAGGCTCTAACTTATCTTCATAGATTTTAAGAAGCTCATCAAGTGCAACACAGTTACCGTCACGGCAGATTTTTTCCTGCTCGGTGGTTGCACCAATAACTCTGCCAACATTTACATCCTCAATAAGCTCTAAAACAAAGCTACCGTAAGCATAACCAAAGATTTCATCAAGAGAAAGTTCATTGCTAAACTTAAAGCCGATAGAATTACCAATAGCCATTTTAAGCACTGCCTCGGCAACACCGCCCATACCGGGTGTATAGCAGGCTACGCACTTTTTACTGCGGGTAAGCTCGGTAACCTTATCAAACACCTCTAAAAGTGAAGATGTAACAGGAAGTCCGTTTGCGTCATATTCGGGGGTAAGAAGTACAACCTTGTGACCTGCCGATTTAAATTCGGGAGATACGATATCACTGCATTTTTCGGTTGTAACGGCAAAGGAAACAAGGGTGGGAGGAACATCTAAATCCTCAAAGGAGCCACTCATAGAGTCCTTACCGCCAATAGCGGCAATTCCAAGCTCTTTTTGTGCCTTGAATGCACCAAGAAGGGCGGCTAAGGGTTTACCCCAGCGTTTACCATCCTTAAGAGGTTTTTCAAAATATTCTTGGAAGGTTAAATAAACATCCTCAAATTTTGCACCCGAAGCAATAAGCTTAGCGGCAGATTCAACAACGGCTAAATATGCGCCGTGGTAGGGGCTTGCAGAGGTGATAAAGGGGTTGTAGCCGTATGCCATAACCGAACAGGTGTTGGTTTCACCCTTTTCAAGGAAAACCTTGTGAGCCATAGCCTGAATGGGGGTAAGCTGATTTTTACCGCCAAAAGGCATAAGCACAGTACCTGCGCCGATGGTGGAGTCAAAACGCTCACTAAGACCGCGCTTGGAGCAGATGTTAAGATCATCTGCAAGTGCTTTCATACCATCTGCAAAGTCGGTAGGAGTTTCCTTTTTATAATCCTTTGCGGCGGCAGGAGCAATATCAATGTGCTTTTCTGCACCATTGGAATTTAAGAAATCGCGGGAGATATCAACAATAGTTTTGCCGTTCCAGGTCATACGAAGTCTGGCTTCTTTGGTAACCTCAGCAACAACAGTAGCCTCAAGATTTTCCTTGGCGGCAAGCTCTAAGAATTTATCAACATCCTTAGCCTCAACAACAACCGCCATTCTCTCCTGAGATTCACTGATTGCAAGCTCGGTACCGTCAAGTCCGTCATACTTCTTGGGAACCTTATCAAGGTTAATAAGAAGTCCGTCGGCAAGCTCGCCAATAGCAACCGAAACACCGCCTGCACCGAAGTCGTTACAACGGCGGATTAAAAGGGAAGCCTCGGGATTTCTGAACAAACGCTGGAGCTTTCTTTCCTCAGGAGCGTTACCCTTTTGAACCTCTGCGCCACAGCTTTCAAGGGACTGAAGATTGTGAGATTTTGAGGAGCCCGTAGCACCGCCACAACCGTCACGGCCTGTGCGACCACCAAGAAGGATTACTACATCACCGGGTTCAGGACACTCTCTGCGAACATTTTTAGCGGGGGCGGCTGCAACAACTGCACCGATTTCCATACGCTTTGCGGCATAGCCGTCGTGATAAATTTCATCTACCAAGCCTGTTGCAAGACCGATTTGGTTACCGTATGAGCTATAACCTGCAGCGGCGGTAGTAACAATTTTCTTTTGGGGTAATTTACCCTCCATAGTTTGATCAACGGGACGAAGGGGATCAGCGGCGCCCGTAACACGCATTGCGCCGTAAACATAAGAACGACCTGAAAGGGGATCACGGATTGCACCGCCAATACAGGTTGCGGCACCGCCAAAGGGTTCGATTTCGGTAGGATGGTTATGGGTTTCATTTTTGAAAAGAAGTAGCCAATCCTCCTCCACTCCGTTAACATCAACCTTGATTTTAACGGTACAAGCATTGATTTCTTCAGACTCATCAAGTTTGTCAAGCTTACCCTGCTTCTTTAAATATTTAGCGGCAAGGGTACCAATATCCATAAGGTTAATGGGTTTGGTTCTGCCAAGCTCTTTTCTGGCGGCAATATACTCATCATAAGCCGACTGCAAAAGCTCATCCTCAAATTTAACGCTGTCAATTGTGGTGAGGAAGGTGGTGTGACGGCAGTGATCCGACCAATATGTGTCTATCATACGAATTTCGGTGATGGTGGGATCTCTGTCCTCGGTTTTGAAATATTCCTGACAGAAAGCAATATCGTCGGCATCCATTGCAAGGCCGTAGGAGGCAACAAAATCCTCTAAACCTTTTCTGTCAAGCTTTAAAAATCCGTCAAGGGTTTTAACCTCGGTGGGGATTTCATAATCGGTAGCTAATGTTTCGGGCTTTTCTAAAGTAGCTTCTCTAGCCTCAACGGGATTAACAACATACTTTTTGATTTTTTCAATTTCATCTGCCGATAAATCACCGTAAAGGGCATAAACCTTAGCAGTACGAACGGTTGGACGGTCACCCTTTGAGATGATTTGTATACACTGTGCAGCAGAATCAGCGCGTTGGTCGAACTGACCCGGGAGATACTCAACCGCAAAAATCACCTTAGCGGCAGCATCCTCGAAATTTTCAAAGGTTTCATCAAGCTGCGGCTCGGAAAATACTGTAGAAACCGAAGCGTTAAAAAGCTCCTCGGTAATATTTTCAACATCATAGCGATTAATGAGTCTAAGCTCCTTTAAGGAGCTGATTTGTAAGAAAGAAACTATATCTTCCTTTAAATGGTCGGCTTCGTGACGAAGTCCTGACTTCTTTTCAACAAAAATTCTGTAAACCATAAATCCTCCATAGCCAAAGTATTTTAATTTAGGCTTTGCGAAATATTTTCGCCATTATAAATTAGTTGTTAAATGCTTTAAGTGCGCGTTTGCCAATATCGCTTCTATAAAATCCGTTAGAAAACTCAACCTTTTTGGTTAAATCATAGGCTTTTTCTATTGCCTGTTCAAGGTTGTCGCCAATTGCGGTAACACCAAGAACTCGACCACCCGCCGAAAGAAGCTTGTCTCCATCCTTTTTGGCGCCTGCGACATAAATGGTGCCATCTTCAGATGTTTCGGGCAGTTTAATTTCAAAGCCGTTTTCATATTTTACGGGGTAGCCCTTTGAAGCCACGATTACGCAACAAGCAGATGCATCCTTAAACTTAACCATTTCGGGGGTTAGAGCTTCGTTGGTAACTGCCTGCATAATGGTTAACAAGTCGCTCTCCAAAAGGGGTAAAACAACCTGAGTTTCGGGATCACCAAAACGGCAGTTGTATTCAATAACCTTGGGGCCCTTAGGGGTGAGCATAAGACCGAAATAAAGGCAACCCTTAAAGGTTCTGCCCTCGGCGTTCATTGCATTAACGGTAGGAAGGAAGATTGTTTCCATACATACCTTAGCAACATCCTCAGTGTAATATGGGTTAGGGGCAACGGTACCCATACCGCCTGTGTTAAGACCTGTATCATTATCCCCTGCTCGCTTATGGTCCATTGAAGAAACCATAGGAACTACCGTTTTGCCGTCGGTAAAGGCAAGTACAGATACCTCGGGGCCTGTTAAAAATTCTTCAACAACAATGTTGTTTCCGCTTTCGCCAAAAACCTTGTCCTCCATAATGGAACGAACGGCATCCAAAGCCTCCTCGCGAGTGGTGGCAATTATAACACCCTTGCCAAGCGCCAAGCCATCTGCCTTGATAACAACGGGAATATCGGCGGTTTTCAAATGCTCCAAAGCATCGTCAGCATTGTTAAAAACAAAATAGTCAGCGGTTGGAATACCGTATTTTTTCATAAGATTTTTGGAGAAAACCTTACTACCTTCAATAATGGCGGCGTTTTTGTTTGGACCGAAGCACTTAACACCGATTTCGTTTAAGGCATCCACACAGCCTAAAACCAACGGATCGTCGGGTGCTACAACTGCATAATCAATGTTTTCTTTTTTTGCAAAATCCACTATTGCAGGAATATCCTTTGCGCCGATATTAACGCAGGTAGCATCCTCTGCTATACCGCCGTTACCGGGCAAAGCAAAAATAGTATCAATTGCGGGGCTTTTTTTAAGGGACTTGATTATTGTATGCTCGCGTCCGCCACCGCCGATAACCATAACCTTCATTTTATTTCTCCATTTCTGTGTTAGTGAAATTCATTAATATATTGTTGGGGTAGGATTTCTCCCCTTCCACCGGCGTGCGCCGGTCCCCCTTCCCCGTCCGGGGACGGCTTTTTTGGTGCTATAGACTAATGTAATTTGTTTAGATTGGATTTTTTGTGCGAGGAGCTGTGCTATCTGCACCGCCTGAGCAACAAAAATTCAATATAGGCAAATTAATGATGGAACAATCTCATTCCTGTAAATGCCATTGCCATACCATATTTATTAGCACAGCTAATAACTGCATCATCACGGATTGAACCGCCGGGTTCTGCAATATATTTAACACCACTGCGTTTTGCACGCTCAATGTTATCATCAAAGGGGAAGAAAGCATCAGAGCCAAGAGCCACACCGTCAATGGTGGAAAGATAAGCCTTGATATCCTCGTCGGTGAGGGGGGCAGGTTGCTCGGTGAAGTAATTTTGCCAAATGCCGTCGGCAGTAACATCCTCCTCGTTGCGGTTGATGTAACCATCAATTACATTATCACGGGTTGGACGGGCAATATCTGCTTTAAAGGGAAGATTTAACACCTTATCGTGCTGACGTAAAAACCAAGTATCTGCCTTGGTACCTGCCAAGCGGGTACAGTGAATTCTTGACTGCTGACCTGCGCCAACACCGATTGCCTGACCGTCTACTGCGTAGCAAACCGAGTTAGACTGAGTATATTTAAGGGTAATAAGAGCAATAATTAAATCTCTTACTGCGCTTTCGGGTAAATCCTTATTATCGGTAACGATATTGGAAAGAAGCTCACGATTGATTTCAAAGTTATTTCTACCCTGCTCAAAGGTGATGCCGTAAACCTGCTTGGTTTCAATTTCAGCGGGAACAAAATCGGGATCAATTTTAACTATGTTGTAGTTGCCGTTACGCTTGGATTTTAAAATTTCAAGTGCTTCGGGCTCATAGCCGGGAGCAATAATACCATCGGATACCTCGCGCTTAATCATTAAAGCGGTGGTAACATCACAAACGTCTGAGAGGGCAACCCAGTCACCAAAGGAGCACATACGGTCGGTACCTCTAGCTCTTGCATAGGCACAAGCTAAGGGAGAGTCATCAAGACCTTCAATATCGTCTACAAAGCAAGCCTTTTTAAGTTTGTCGGAAAGGGGTACGCCAACTGCGGCGGAGGTAGGGCTAACATGCTTAAAGGAGGTAACTGCGGGAAGTCCCAAAGCGGCTTTAAGCTCCTTTACAAGCTGCCAGGAGTTAAAGGCATCAAGAAAGTTTATGTAGCCTGGGCGACCGCATAAAATTTCAATAGGAAGCTCACTTCCGTCTGCCATATATATTTTTGATGGTTTTTGGTTGGGATTACAACCGTATTTAAGTTCAAATTCTTTCATTTTGGATTTTCCTTTCGTACTAGATGCTAGACACTGGACGCTAGAGGCTGAATATTTAAACCAATAGTCTGTGTGTTGTATTATTTGTTCTTATTTACTATTCGGGAGTCATATTTACCTGTAGCTAAATCAATATATCTTACAAAAAGGGATACCTTATTATCCTCATTTAAATTTTCCCAGATAAGCTTGGTTAAGGAATCAATGTCGGTATCGGGAAGCTCTAAGGTTTTAGGCTCGCCCTCAAAGCTTGGGAGGGGATTGCCGTCACACTTGTAGGTGTGAATGAACTTTGCTCTACCTGCAATGGGATTTTGGTAGGCAAAGGTGTAACGCTGACAGGATGAACCGTCACCCTCTGCCGATTTTAAAATAGACATTGCATAGTTCATATCGCCGTTTTCAAGTCGGATAATACCTGAAATTCTGGGGGTGTAGTTAGGAGCGTCGTCCTCAAACTCACGGGTACGAAGGGATTGCTCAAAGGTCATTTGTCTGTCCATAAGCTCATAGATTGTGTCGGTCTGGTCACCGTTGGTAACAATGGTCTTGTTGCCAAGAACACGCACGGGAGCATAGATAATAAGGTGGGGGTCAACCATTTTGCTTTCATCAAAAGCCTGAGTTCTGATGCCCTCGCCATCCTCAACGAATACTCTGTTACGGCTATTTTCACTTCTGCCCATTATAAAATAAGCGGTGATAGCCTTTTTGCCATCGGCGGATTTACCGATTATAATTCCTCTGCCGTGGTAGGCTAAAGAATTAAGCTCGTCTTTAATGTTTTTGATTTCCATTTTTCACATTCCTTTCGATTATTCAGCTATTATTGTTTTACCGTCCTTAACGGTGATTTTTCCGTCACAGAAAAGCTTTGCGGCAAGGGGTAAAATTTTCCACTCTGCCTGCTCCATAATTCTTTTTTGGAGTGTTTCGGGGGTATCACCCTCCATAACCTCTACCGCCTTTTGGAGAATTATTGGCCCCGCATCACACTCGGCGGTTACAAAGTGCACCGTTGCGCCCGAAACCTTAACACCCTTTTTAAGGGCTTCCTCGTGAACATGAAGTCCGTAAAAGCCTTTTCCACAAAAGGATGGGATAAGTGCGGGGTGAACATTTATCATTTTGTTTTGGAAGGTGTCGCAAACCTGCTCATCCAAAATGGTCATAAAGCCCGCGTAAACTACCAAATCTGCCTTTTCTTCCAAAAGAAGGTCGCGCATTGCGGCACTGTAGGAGGCAATATCGGCATAATCCTTTCTGATTAAAGTGCGGGTTTTAATTCCGTTATTTTCGGCTCGGGTTAGAGCGTAAGCATCGGCTTTGGAGGCTATAACGCAGGTGATCTTACCACTGCCTAACTCCCCCGCCTTTTGGGCATCTATAAGGGCTTGAAGATTAGTGCCGCCGCCCGAAACCAGAACAACGATTTTCTTTTCTATCATAAAATAACACCCTCGTCGGAGGAAACAATCTCACCGATTATGTATGCGTCCTCACCGTTAGCATTTAAAATTTGGAGAGCCTTTTCGGCATCCTCTTTAGCCACAACAACGCTCATACCAACGCCCATATTAAAGGTGTTGAACATATCGCGCTCGGGGATGTTACCAACCTTTGCAATGTAGTTGAAGATGGGGAGAATTTTAAGGGCGCTCTTATTTACCTTAACGCTCTTGCCATCGGGAAGTGCGCGGGGAATATTCTCATAGAAGCCACCGCCTGTGATGTGAGAAACTGCCTTAACCTGAACCTCTTTAAAGAGGGCAAGCATTGATTTTACATACATTTTTGTGGGAGTTAAAAGTGTTTCGCCTAAGGATTTACCGTCTAATTCTTCAACGGGGGCGGTTAAATCTGCGTTTTCAATGTCAAAAACCTTGCGAACAAGGGAAAATCCGTTGGAATGAACACCTGTGGATGCCAAAGCGATAACTGTGTCACCGTCGGCAACTGTGTTTTTATCCAAGATTTTAGATTTATCTACAACACCTGTGCAGTAGCCTGCAAGGTCATAATCCTCCTCGGGCATAAGACCTGGATGCTCGGCGGTCTCACCACCAATTAAAGCACAACCAGCCTGAACGCAGCCCTCGGCAACACCGCCTACAATATCAGCGATTTTTTCGGGGAAGTTTTTGCCGCAAGCAATATAGTCAAGGAAGAAAAGAGGCTTTGCGCCACAGCAAATAATGTCGTTAGCGCACATTGCAACACAGTCAATACCAATGGTATCGTGCTTATCTAAAAGCATTGCAAGTTTAATTTTGGTGCCAACACCGTCGGTGCCCGAAACCAAAACGGGCTCTGTGATGCCTGTAAGGTCCAGACCGAAGCAACCGCCAAAACCGCCTACATCATCAAGGCAACCCTCGTTTTTGGTTCTTGCAATGTGCTTTTTCATAAGCTCTACCGAACGATAGCCCGCAGTAATATCAACACCTGCTGCTGCATAACTTTCTGATCTTGAATTTTTCATAGTTTATTCCTCTTTTCCTTAAATTTATGTTAGATTGTGATATCGGGAACGGGACGTCAGGGACGCCATCCCCTACATTTTATATTTTATCTACGAAATAATATGGGTCGGATTTTATTTTTTCTACGCCTTTTTTCCATACGGCTTTAGCGTCCATAAGGGTTGCATCAGCATCCAAAAGCTTGCCGTA
>SVPL01000085.1 GCA_015065925.1 Oscillospiraceae bacterium | reverse complement strand
TCCGAAACAATTACTACAGAAACAACTTATGGACGCAGAAAAACGGCGTGACCTTCGGGTCACACCGTTCTCTGCGGCAAATAGTTACTTGTCACTATTAAGCCAATGCTTCGGTGTTTTTGTGTCCCTATGGTGGAGATAAGCGGGATCGAACCGCTGACCTCTTGAATGCCATTCAAGCGCTCTCCCGGTTAGAGCGGTAAACTCCCCCTCTAAGTCGGGCCAAAAGAGCTTTTCAATGCGCGGGAAACTTGATTTAAACTACTCTTATTTTTGACATAAGCCGCCCTCTACGAATCAAATAGGAGGCGCTCCAATGCATGAGGATGAGTTCAATTTACTGCGTTGAGAGGAATCTCATATAAATATGTGTTATGCACACTGTTTGCCCTATGATGATTATATTCATCAGCCACAGGATAAACAACTCGAATGTTGTCGTGTGCTAGCGCATACAGGCACACCCCTAAAGCAACAGGCTTTGTGCTGAGCGGAGCAATACACGCAGACTCATTTTCATTTAACTGTTCGCTTAAAAAGTTAAACGTCTCAAAAGGATTATTTGCCGGTACATACACCAACTTCTCATGCCGTGTTGTAAGCAAGTCATAATTGTTTATCATGCTTATATCTTTATATTTCTCATAAAAAGACGGAAGATTATTGACTAGAGTTAACCTATCGTATTTAATATCCTCATTAACCTTTGCTGATAAAATACCTTCAAATCCCAAGAAGATAATCATTTGGGAATGAGACATATCTTCAGACATTCCGCCAAATCCCACAAGATCAGTAGTTTTTAGATTCCCGTAGTAAGAGTGATACGATGTAAAGGGTTCACCCTCAAACTCATATTCTACAGGCGTAGAATATGAAACTTCTAAATTGACAGATAGATTTAGGAGTGTCAGGTATTTTAAAATCATAAACATTTCAGGTATTCTTATTGATGTAATATCAATTAGAATGCTTTTTTCATGAAATGCATCTTCATTATTCTGTAAATACATGAGGAAAGAAGAAGCGTCGTCGTTAATGCATATCGGGATAACTTCTGCCGCAGGAAGCGACTCCAACACACTCTTTTCATCAAAAGAATCATATTTGAGTAATAAAACTTTAGAAATCCTATTTTCTCTTTCGCCCAATATGCGTAACATCGCTAAGGCCCGCTCATCACTCCCGGCCGCAAAAACAAATGTCTCATAATTGAAATTAGTAGCTTTAGACGCTTCTTTGACGGAGTAAAGTAAACTCATTAGTCGTCGCCTCCGTCAAAAAAAGATATCTGGTTCGGCTCCAAATTTTCAATGTTTTGCTCTCTTCGGAGAATACTGCTACGCTTTTTCCGCGTATTTGATAATTTGCTAATTTTTAAGCCAGCAATCATTCTATCAATTTCGTCTGCTGAGAACAGAACATTTACACCTCCACGGATTCTGTAAGAAATATTAAATATTGGTGCAAAAACTCTGTTTATAGCATAAAGATATCCCTCTTGACCTATACTTGCTGACAAACGCTGGGTTTCTGCTCTCCTTTTAATTAAAGCCCAACTTTCAGCAATATCAAGAACCGCCTTACTTTTTTCAGTTAGTTCATCTGCGTTGTAGGTAAACTGAGTGGTTTCAGGATAACGTATATGCCGATCCTTATGGTACTCAGCAAAAACATTCCCCATACTTAATATGAGATTTTTGATTGCTTTCCCGTTATTAATAATGGAACATACTGAATTAAACTCAGAGACCGAAAATTCTTTAATTGCACGACATTGGGATTCTATTGAAATCCGTCCAGAAGAAGTAAATGCTTTCTTTTCGTAAAAAAGAGCATCACTGATAATCGCCTTACACAAATTGATGAAGGTTCTCGTATTACCCTCGGACAGATAGCAAATAGTGTTGAAACTATAATATGACTTATCCTTTTTATATACCGTGCAGATGAAGGCAGTTAACGCATAACGATATTTATTGTTATAGTCGCTTTTAAATTTTTCTTTTTTAGGATGTTCCTTTTTATCAAAATAAGCGTGCATTGCCTCCGCTGATTGCTTTGCAGAATCAAGTACATTCTCGTTTTCATCAGTCCTTGATACCCACAATGCACAAAGCGCTTCTGCGAGCTTATTTTGAGGATAAGCGATAATATCAATAACTTGTCTGCGTAAATCTTCGTTTGATTCAAGGAAAGTATTTGTACATAGCAATTTTTCTAAATGAGTTGTCCTTCCGGCAATTACTTTTTCACATTCGGCATCCCAATCTTCCTTTTCCCCCAAAATCCGTGACAAATCCGTGGGTATTTCAATGCCTTCAAATGCCGCTAATCGCTTTTCTGCAACACCAAACAGATAAGGTTTCAATTCTTGAATTTCTGGGCCTTGGTGATCTAAAAGGATTAATTGGTAGTCACTTCCTTCGCGAAGATATTCAATATCGTTTACTGTAGCTTTGGTGACTACATTTTCATTTTCGCTTCTTCTCCCAATCCTCATTGACATTCCTGGCTTGCAAAACTTTATCATATTATTAAACATTTTTTGCAATTCTATAGGAAGATTTTCAAATTCATCAATGAGAAGCAAAAAATTAACTGTTTTCAGCTCTGGAATGCATTCTTTTATTGCTGTAATTAATACACCGCTTAATTCATAAAAATCCCAGATCCTTTTAGGGGAAAAACTTACTTTAGTGAAGAGTGCCTCATTCTTAAATTTATTTATATACTTTATTTCTCTGTTGAGATATTGTTCAAGTTCCTCCAATGACTTAAGAGAAAGCTGCTCATCAAGATTTAAATAGGACATAAAAGCTTCTTCGGAAATATTTTTCTCCAGATCAATTCGGGAGAGCATTCCAAGAATACTTTTGGAAAAGAAGAGCTCTAAATAATGCTTAAAACATGAAAGCCATGCATCCTGCACCGAAGCAGAAAACACAGTCTTGAACATCTCTAAAAATGAGTCATCACATCGTAAATAAAAACCCACACCCGAATCCTGCTGGAGTTGCTTTCTGACAGAGATTTTACTTTGTAGTGCACGTTCACACTGTACCGGAAACGAAAAATATTTTAGAATGGTCGTCTTGCCTGAGCCTCGTGATCCCTGCAAAACAATAGGCATTTTCTGAGCAAAAAATTTCGCTTCATCAAACTCTTTAAGAGCCCCTGTACTAAAAGGGGTACACCAATATTGCATTATTAGCTCTGGCGCAAGCACATTTGCGTTATAATCATCAAAAGGATTTTTATATGAAAAAGCTGTATTCTCGCTTCGCTTGTTTTGCATTCTGATACTTCTCCTTTCTCAAAAAAATGGGGTTCCAATTATTTTTGTCAGACCAAAAAATCGGAAGGCTATTATTTGGTATATTATAAAACATACCAAAACAATACTCACCATCTTTGTGCCCTAAAGGTTTTTTTGGTTCAATCATCGTCCCATATCCCTTTGCCAGTTCTTTTGCATACACTTTTACTTCTGGAAACTTATAAAAGGCCAAAGAGTTCTCCGAGAAGGCTTTGCTTCTTTCATCAAGCTTAGCACAGTAAACTACTGTAATACCAAGCTTTTCTAGTGTCTCCACCGCTTGCTCAGTTGTAATTAACGCTGCATAGTAAATCTTCTTCGCTGTTAACGCTTCGGTATTATTATGGAAGAACCTTTCTGCAGTACCTCCACTCATCATAACATCGTCAACGCACACAATTGCGTCAGATTTAGTCTCTAACATATTAGTTGGAAAAATAAATCTCTCCAAATCTAACTTAGATTCCTGACGAAAATGGTATAGTATAAAACCTCCACTCTCACTTGCTTTTCCGATACTTGTAAATGATGTATTTCTGATACAAGCCTCAGCCTCCTCCTCGGTAGATAAATCATTATCCACCATTA
The DNA here is from genome assembly GCA_015065925.1 of Oscillospiraceae bacterium. Taxonomy (GTDB): domain Bacteria; phylum Bacillota; class Clostridia; order Oscillospirales; family Acutalibacteraceae; genus UMGS1279. The sequence goes on along the minus strand of SVPL01000085.1, from coordinate 2,111 downwards.
ACTTGTGGAGGAGATTTTTGAATAAAATTCGACACATATGATTTACTTCTTCAATGTTGTAATATGTAAAATTACATAACAACCACAACGCTAAGCGTCTCTCAACAGCTAAATCATAATAATTTCCAGTAAAATTCTTTAGCCATATCTCGATATCCTCAATATCTAAATCAGTTTTCCATGATTTTTCAATAGTCTTTTTAAGGACAGCTAACATGGTGCTTTCCGACGGAAAGTCCTCTGGCAAAGCAATATTTTTCATTCTATTTCTCCTCAAAACGATATTGAGATCCTTTGTAATATGCGGAATCAAGCTCAATTGCAATCCATTGACGATTGAGTCTCTCTGCCATTGCACCAGTAGTGTTACTTCCGCCAAAGCAGTCTAAAACTATATCATTTTCCTTGGTAAGGAATTTTATAAAAAATTCTGGTATGGCTGGGGCCATACGTGCAGGGTGTATTTCCAAGCCGTTATCTTTACATTTTTTCAGGTAAGGATCTGTCGAAGTTGTATTAGCTGCGATAATGACATTTGAGGGAATTGCTCCGCCGTTGTCCACCGAAAAGGCAGTATCACTAATTGTATGTTCCGAAGGGCGCGTACCCGCATTATACTTCCCACTTTTCAAAAGCTTTTTCATTTGTTTGCTATACGCTTCTTTAACATTATTGTTATCGGCATACGGATGCGGTGTATTTGACATCCACCATATTTGAGTAAAAGAATCCTTTACTCTCACGCGCTTTTTATTTACCCATTCAATAGGTCCAGGAAGCCGCGCAGGATTAAAGTAAATGAACTCCTGACATAGATGAAGCTCACATCTTCTTTTGAACTCAATCAATGTTTCTAATGGCAAAGTCGAGTATGTTGGCTCACCAGGATTCCATGCATTACCTATTTCTATAACAATTGAGCCAGTATCGGTAAGCAACGGTTTAAGTTTATTTCCAATGTCACAAAGCCAATCAAGATAATCTAAACCAGTTTTATTTCCATATTTTTTTGCTCGCTTCAATGGAAAAGGAGGCGACGTTAGTATCAGTTGCACTTTTCCCTTGTAATTTGGGAGAAGATACTCTTCTATAACTTTCTCGCAATCGGCATTTATGCAAACACCTTTTTCGGTTGCATACCGAGGCCACTCTTGAGTTGGAACAATCATTCAATCTCTTTCCTTTGCTGTTAATCTGACATACTTACCAGTTTTGACTCGTGCGTCTTTGGGTTTCTCTGCACACGCTGGAATTACCCAAGAATATCCTATTTTTGTTGCACCGCTAATGCGATTTTGATTGCACAAAATCTGAATGCGTCTCGGGGATATTCCCCATTTTTCAGATGTCTGCCGGATAGACAAAAATTCCATTTGTAATGCTCCTTCGCTTAAAACGAAATCTATCATAGAAATTTTAATCGATTTTGCGAATAATGTCAATAAACAGTGAAATATGCAAATATCGCTGCATAGTGCTTTGTGTTTTCCAAAATTGGTACTTGCCGTAAATATTTGTCGTGCTTACAGGTAAAAATCGCATTATAAGCGTACAACCTAAGAAAATACACCGCCCAAGTGAGACTGTGGGCGGCGTTTTCATATACCACAACATGAAAGGAGGAGTCCCTTATCTGCTGCCAGCCATCGGGCTGGCTTTTTTCATTTCACGAAAAGGAGGTTTGACATTGGCAGACGATAAAAAGAATATCGGCCCCGAGGTAGAAAAGACTGACACGGCCCCCGCGCCGGAGCAGACTGCTCCCGAAAAGGCCGAGCCTGTTATGGCAGATCCCGCTCCGGCTGAAAAGGCGGCTCCCGTGGAAAAGGCGGAGCCCGCCGTCCCGGCGGCTCCCGACCCTGTGGCTCCCGAGCCGCCCAAGCCCGACAAGGAGGGCAAGCAGACGGCCACCCCGGACAAGAGCGATCCCGCCCCGGCTCCCTCTGGAAAGGTGGTGGATTTTGCCGCCGCCCGTGAGGAGGCCGGAAAGGACAAGGCCCCGAAACAGAAAACTCCCAAACAGAAAACCACGGAGCCGAAGGACAAAGCAGCGGCCAAGGCCAGCAAGGGCCGCCCGGCAAAGGCTGACAAGGCGGCCCCCGACAAGGCCA
>SVPL01000014.1 GCA_015065925.1 Oscillospiraceae bacterium | reverse complement strand
CAATAAGCCTGAACAACTTTATTGTAACTGATTGGTGATGTTTTTGGTATAACCTTTGTTACCCACCCGCATAGCAGGTGGTTTATTGTTGCGTGTCGTAACACGCAACGGTCTAAAGACGCTAATTTAAAACGGCTTGTTGCTTTAAGTTTAGCAACAAGCCTTTCGGTTTATTTTATTTCGGGTCTTACTTTTTTAAGCATATTTATAAGCTCATGCATAAAGGGAGTCACCCAGCGATCTTTATGGCATAAAACCTGACTATAATGCGTTTCTGAAGACTCACTTACGTTAAGTTTTTTAAGATTACCTTTTTCTATTTCATCTAAAATAAGATATTCGGGCAAAAAGGCAATGCCCATTCCCCTTTTGACAAGTTCTATAATAACCAAAACGTTGTCAACCTCTATCCAATCGTTTACCGATGCATTTTGCTCGGCGGCAAGTTTGGAAAGGAAGGAATAATACATTCCCTCGCGCTCGGTAATTATAAAATTATGTTTAAAAATATTATCTTTTGAAATAATTTTGCCGTTTTCCTTTTCGTAATCAATACCACTTACAAAAACTGAAGTTTCCTTTCGTGCGTAATGGCATTTCAAATCGGGATCGGTGTTTTTAATTTTAGATACGTATAAAAGATCCAAATTGTTTTGTCGTAACTGCTCTAAAAGGTCTACGGTATGACCTGAACGTATTCTTAAATCAATATTTTTGAATTTCGCCTTAAATTCGGGAATTAAATCTTTAAAAACTGAAATCAGCAAAGACTCTGAAACCCCTACCCTTAAAACTCCCTTAATATCGCTTGAATCTACGTTTAAGTTTTCGGCTTTTTCACTTACCAGTAAAAGTTCATACGCTATTTTTAAAAATCTTTCACCCATTACTGTAAGGGAAATTCTTTTACCAATTCGGTCAAAAAGGGAATACCCAAGCTCCTTTTCAAGCTGTTTTATCTGCGCCGTTACAGTAGATTGAACATAGTTGAGCTTTTCTGCCGCCTTGGTAAAGCTTTTAAGCTCTGCCACCCTTACAAAGGTTTTTACATTTCTAATATCCATAAAGATACCTCTAATTTGTTTTTTTGATTAATATAAACAAAAAGATTTGCTTTATAAATTAATTATAATACATTATAATTATAAAGTAAAGATTTTTTAATAAAAAGGATGCAGAAAATGAAAAAGTTTTTCAAAATAACCACAAGCTATTCCATCATATTTGCGATGGCGGTAATATTAGCATTAAATTACCATATTTTTATTATTAAAAACAATTTCGCTCCCGCAGGTCTAAACGGTATTGCGGTTATGTTACAGTACAAAACCGGCTTTAGTATAAGCTATATGTCACTACTTATAAACATTCCGCTATGCATTGCCGCATTTTTTATGGTGAGCAAACGCTATGCAATAAGAACTTTAGTTTTTGTTGTTGTTTACTCTGTAGTCTACTTTTATTTACAAGAAAAAGATTATACCTTTTTTCAATACAATGCAGGAGGTCACGATACCATCTTCCCTTGTATAATAAGCGGTGTTATAAGTGGATTTGTAAGCGGTGTTTGCTTAAAGCTTCATTCATCCACCGGCGGTACTGAAATTATTTCCAAATACATAAACAAAATTAAACCAAATTCCAATTTCTTTTTGGTATATACCCTTTTAAATGCAATTGTAGCAGCATCTTCACTCTTTGTTTACAGTGAAAATACTGCCAATTACAAACCTGTTGCACTATGCCTTACCTACTGTTTTATTTCAGGCTTTGTTGGTAACTACATTATAAAAGGAACAAAAACTGCCTACAAGTTTACCGTTATAACTACCCACCCAAATGAAATATGCCAACAAATAATGCATAATATAAAGCATGGTGTTACTAAAATATCGGCAAGCGGAGTATTCTCTGAAGATGAAAAAACACTTTTAATCTGCGTAGTAAACAAACATCAACTAACGGATTTTAAAAATATAATAGATTCCTTTGACAATACCTTTTCGTTCTGCGAAACAGTAAACGAAACCTTTGGAAATTTCAAACGACTATAAAAAACAAAAGATTACCCATTCGGAGAATTTATCCGTTAAGGTAATCTTTTTTACTAATTATTTACACCGTGATGGAATACTGTGCTTTCGGTTGTGAGGGCTTCAAAACGATAACCCTGACCTCTTAAATATGCTATTATCTCAGGCAAAGCCTCAACAGTTGTATTTTTAGCGGCGGTATCGTGCATAAGCACACATATATCACCTCTACCCTTGCTGTAAGTTTTAATGTTTTTCAAAATTTTATCTTTAGAAACATTGTTTCCCGATGCATCGGTAGAGTCTACATTCCAATCAACATAGGTATAGCCCTTTTGCTGAACCTGCTTTGTAAGTCTTGTCATAATTCCTTTGTTATATTTTTTACTTACAGCATTACTGCTTCCACCCGGAAAACGAATTATTTTAGGTTCAATACCAATAAGATTTTTAACCTTATTGGAAATAGCGTTAAGGTCATTAAAATAATTTGTTTCATTTTTATAAATCTTGGAATACTCGTGCTGATTGGCGTGTAAAGCAACTGTGTGACCTTCGGCGTGTATTCTTTTAATATAATCAAGCTTAGAGGTTCCTATAACAAAAAAAGAGGCCTTGGCATTGGCCTTCTTTAAAATATCCAATATTTTAAGGGTGTTATCAGAAGGACCGTCATCAAAAGTAAGATAACAAACCTTATAGCCCTTATTAGGAGCCGTAAGGTTTGACATATCTATAGGAGTGTTATCATCCTGGTTTTTGCCTGCAGAATTACTATTTTTTGAAGAATTCATTTGCGCTTTGGTGAGTTTTATATGCTCGATTTCACTTTCCAAAGCTTTAATTACTGAATCAAGATCATCTAACTCTTGTTGATGTTTAGCTATTTTGGATTCATTCTCCGCATTTTTTGAAGCAAGATTATCGCGCTCAGATTCAAGCGCCTTTATTTGACTGTTTTGAGAATTGATTTTTTGCTCAGACTCAGAAACTGCCGAAGAATACTCAGCGCCAAAAATAACCGCTGCCAAAACCATAACCAGCAAAAAAGATATTGCTACTAAAAAAGTTCTGTTTTGGAATATATTTTTACCCTTTGACATTCACATTCACCCTTTCTAATCTACTTATATATTTTATCATATATTATTTTATTTGTAAATCCGAAAATAATACAAAATTTATTACAATTTTTTAATATATTTATAGGTATTGATTTTTTCATTTAATAATGATATAATATTTGAAGATAATATATTATCGGAGGGAATATTAATGTCCAAAAAGAAAATTCAAATATGTAGTGACAGTAGCTGTGATTTAGGCAAAGCTCTTTGTGAGCGTTATGGTATTATTTTAAATCCTTTTCGCATTACTTTAGGTGATGAATCTCTTATTGACGGTGTTGAGGTTACTCCTGATGACTTATATGCTTTTCACGACCGTACAGGTACACTTCCCAAAACATCTGCTACAAATATGGCAGAGCATTTGGAGTTCTTTGAAAAGCAATTAGAAAATGCTGAAGAAGTTTTATTTTTCACAATTAGTTCTACAATGTCAGCTAACAATCGTGCCGCTAATCTAGCCGCCGAGGAGTTAGAGAATGTTTATGTTATTGATAGTGCTAACCTTTCAACAGGTGTTGGCCTTTTAATAATTGCCGCTGCTGAAATGGCTGAGCAAGGACTTTCTGCAAAGGAAATTGTAGAAAAAATTGAAGAACTTAAGTCCAAAGTAAATGCTTCCTTTGTTATTGATAGTCTTGAATATCTTCACAAGGGTGGTCGTTGCTCTGCGGTTGCAGCCCTTGGCGCAAACCTTTTAAAATTAAAGCCTTGTATTGAAGTTAAAAACGGCTCTATGGGTGTTTCTAAAAAATACAGAGGAAAATATGGCGAGGTTTTAAAAACCTATGCAAATGAGCGCCTTGCCGATTTAGACAATATAATAACCGACCATGTTTTTGTTACACACGCAGGTTGTGATGATGAAATTGTAAACAGTGTAGCTTCTATTGTTAAGGAAACCCTTAATCCTAAGGAGCTTCATATTACCAGAGCAGGTGCAACAGTTTCGGTTCATTGCGGAAGAAATACTCTTGGTGTTTTATTCTTGCAAAAAACCGATGTTGAATAAAAACCTTTAAAATTGCAGAAAAATTGCCGAGTGGTTTATTCCATTCGGCAATTTTTCTTTATAAAAACATATTATTTAAATAAAACTCCCGCTGATTTAAGTGTGGTTTGAAGCAAATCAACATCTAAATTACAGGCATTTACTTCTTCTTTAACGCAAAGAGCTGCGGCTGTGCCCGCCGCCTCGCCACTCATTGCAGCTACAGGAATAACACGGGTAATTTCCCAGCCTTCATCCTTAGCGCTTATAATTCTGCCGGCTGCAAATATATTGGGGAACTTACTGTTAAAAAGAGTAGTATACGGTAGGTGAAAATGTCTGCCTGGGTTTCTGAAATCACCAAAGGAGCCAACGGAATTTTCAGGTACTATATTATCCTCTGTACCCATAAATTCACTGTCACCTACAATTCTGCGAATTTTACGAAATTGTGGCATAGTGGGAGCCGATAAAATATCAAAGCTGTTTTTATCCTGCTTTTTTATGCGCTCCATAACCATTTTACCACCCGTTGTCATATAAAAAGTAACATCTTCAGCAGTAACACCGTGGAGGGTTTTCATATTTTCAGGATGTCCGACACCATCCAAAGAGCTACCTGCACCACGCCATTTTCTTGAAGCACAAAAATCCCCTGTTTTAGCAAGCTCATTAGCAACATTAAAATCCATTTCGTGTGTGACATATGAAAGATAATTTTCACCAACCTCGGTAGGAATTCCCGCGCGTTCACAGATTACTGCCGTACCGCTTGCATCAACAACCATCTTGGCAGGATAAAACTCACGACCTGAAAGGGTTTCCACCTCTATACCAACACACAAATTATTCTCCATTTTGGGATATGTAGCAAGAGTATCAAAAATAAGGTCTACATTATTCTCTTCAAGATACTCAATAAGAGCCAATGCAAAAATATAGGGCGAATACCTTGTAACATATCGGGGTTGATCTAAAGGTTTTACGCCTTTGCCGCCCCATTTTGTTGGCATATTTTCAAAGCCGTATTTAACACAAAGTTTAATAAGTTCTTCGGGAATACCTGCAATAAGTTGTTTTCCCTCACCATTACAAAGCGGCTCATACCAGCTAATAAGCCCCTGTGTACCAAGTCCACCAAGAGTTACGGTTTTTTCCATAAGAAGAGTTTTAACTCCATTGCGCGCAGAAGCAACCGCCGCTGCAACACCTGCAACACCGCCACCAACAACGATTACATCATAATTATTTTTAACAATAACATCTTTTTTCATACCTTCACCTCATTTTTTTGATTATAACATATTGATATAAACATTTCAAGTAAAACACTTGCAGTTTTTAAACTTTATGTTGTGAAAAAACAAAGCATTTTTTTGCATACATTACTCTTTCTAAGCATAATAATAAAATAGGAATTTTTATAAGGAGAGATGGGAATGGATTTTAAAACCACAAATTTTGATGTATCAACCGAACAAATATATTTGGAGCAAACAACCGAAATACCGATTGATGTTGACTTTACACTTTCTGATTACGAAGGTGATATAAAAAAAGTTCTTAACTGCGAAATAACCCCCTACATCACCTCTAAACAAATAACAGGCAGCACCCTGATTGTGGAAGGAGAAGCGTCCATAAAGGTTATATATTCCACACCTGACGGAGAACTTTTCTATACAGAAAAATCGCAACCCTTTAAAAAGAATTTTGAATCAAACAAAAATCTTGATGATGGATATTGCGATATCTCTACAACACCAATATTGCACTCCTGCCGTGCAGTTACAGAAAGGAAAATCAGTATACGAAGCTCACTTAAGGTTGATATAAAAGTTACGGTTATTGAGAAAAATGAAATAATCTCTGATATTGATTGCGGTTATTTTGAACAACTTAAGGGCGAGGCTTTTGCTACCATACCATTAGGAAAAACACAAAAAATCATAATAATAGATGAAGAAATTGACCTGCCTCAAAACCTACCCGATTACCAAAGAATTATACGCACAAATGCAGTTTCCTACATAACAGATTGCAAAATTGTAGCAGATAAAACCATTATAAAAGGCAATTTAAAGGTTACGATATTTTACTGTACGGAGGATAACGAATTTGCCAAACACTGTGTAAATATACCTTTTAATCAAATTGTGGATATTCCTGGTATAAGTGATTTTTGTGAATGTGATGCAACCTCTGAAATTTGCGGACTTAATATTTCTGCCAGAAGCTCAGATGATGAGGAAAACCGAAAATTTATTTTAGTAGGTAAATTGGAGATAAGTGTTTTTGCAAGATGCAGTAATCAAATACCGATAATATACGACTTATATTCCACAAAATATACTGCCATTTCAAAATGCGATGAAGTAAAATTCTCCAAGCTCGCCAAGCATATCAATGAAGCCTTTTTGTGTAAAAAAGTGTTATCCTTGCCAAACGGAGAAGCAACAAAGATTTTTGATATATGGTGTAAATGCGGAAACTCTAATATTAAATATCAAAATAATTCAGCCATAATAAGCGGTACCGTAACAGTATATACAATATATGAAAATTCAGACGGCATCCCCGATTATTATGAGAAAATTATTGATTTTGAATATCCTATTAATTTCGATGAAGAATTAAAAGCACCTTACTGTGTACCTGAAATTAAAATATCGGATTGTGATTTTTCTCTCAATCCCTCAAACGAACCTGAAATCAAATTAGAGCTATTGCTTCACGCCGCAATTTATGACACATACACCTACTCTGTTATAACAGACCTTACGGTTGACCAATCAGCGCCCCTGAACAACTCGGCTTCACTTATTGCATATTATGCAGATAAAGGAGAAAATGTTTGGGATATTGCAAAAAGCTTTTCCGCTAAATTAAACGAACTACTAAAGATTAATCACTTAACAGAAGATACCGTACCAACACCTAAAATGCTTTTAATACCCAGAATATAATAAAAGCAAATGTCTTAAAGGTTTTCAAAATTAAGTAAATTAAATAAGCTCATCAGCACATATTTTAGAAACTTTTTATCATTAAGGTTGATTTTTGAAAACAATTCAGATATACTAATATTAGAGACTGGCAACAGGTTTGTCCGTGTTTGATTTTCAAACGCCGTATTACCCATGACGCCAGTCTCTATTTTTATTAACACAGTCGTAAGTTTATCCTAAGTAATCTCACCTTTTGGAGGCAAAGAATAAGTAGGCCCATTTACTGAGTCTGCTTCTTGGCTGATTGGCTCTATATCTCCCCTGCTATCGCCATCCCCATTATCAAAATTTCTTCCTTGGTTGCTTTGGGCTTTGTTTCCAAAAATGAAATCATTTGTTCGAATTGCTCTTTCGTTTCCAACTGTGCTCTCGTAACCACTCGTATCAAGTCCTGCGGATGACCTAGTTTTTTTAGTTTCTGTGCTAGTTTCTGTTCCATATTCAACTTTCCTTTCTGCTTTTCTTAACGTTCTCCTTGAAATTATCGAAAAGTTATTTTTATCTGAATTTCGTATAAAATAAACATAACCTTAATTAATTTTATTATATGTCCCTATTTCAAAAAAGTCAATAGTTGGTATATCGGCATCAAGATGACCACTTTCCAAAACGTTACGCATAAACTGATTAACATTTTTGCTTTTGCTAATTTGCTCAGGCAATGTTACATCTACCTTTGGACTTTCACCCTTTGGCATAGTGCCGTGTTGCTCGGCAAGGACCTTTAAAGCATCATCCGAAGTAATCTCACCTTTTTGGGACATTTCCCATAGTTCAGGTGCAGTCTTACCCCTTGCAATATCGGAAATGGAAAATTGACCTCTACTTTTAGGCAAAGAATAAGCAGCCCCGTCTATTGGGTCTGCTCTATCAGTTCTTTTATTTGGTTTAGTGCTTCCTGTTCTGTCTCGCTCTGTTCCACTAACGGTATTGCTTTTTTGGCTATCGCTTCTTTCAAGTTTGGCTCTATATTCCCTATAAGAAGCATAATCTCGTGCCTTATGGACGATGAGAACTTCCGGTCCATAATATTTTTCAATAAAACTGAACGGTAATAACTGTTGCTCACGCTCATTTAATAAAATCTCCTCTCTTATAGCAGCTAAATCAATTGGATTATCTTTATCAATGACAACAACCTTAGTAATTTGCGGATTTTTAATCGAACCTTTAACATACATAAGCACATCGGTGTATTGTGCCGAATGAATAACTGTTTCACCAAAGCGTGTTATGGGATAGTTATCTTTGACGTGTTTATGTCCCGTATAATTTGAAATCAAATCGCTATACTCTGCCGCAGTAAGAACATCGTTTGTCCTTACCCAACCAAAATCATTATACTGCTTTTCAGTGTATCTGTCAATATCAGGCAATGAATACTGGTCTTTACCTTCAGTAGTAATATTATTTATATATTCAGATATATTGAGCGTTGCTTTTGAAGTTTTAAGCGGATAACGCAAATGAGCTTCGTTATCGAAAATATCGTCAAGAACAAGTTTTTCAATAGGAATGCTTATTTTAATTATTGCACTACCATAACCTTCAATTTGGCCATTAGGCTTTGTAGAAAAGAAAACACCATCCTCTTTGGCGGTCATTATGCCTGTAGATAGTATCTTTTCTTTTGCATTTTCTGTTGTTCTATGATAAACCGTAACATAACCATTTTCATCCACTTCCCCGCCGACTGATTTAATTTCCTCAATTAAGTCTTGAGCATTGAGTAAATCAACACCTGTCACACGTTCTTCTAACTTTGTCTTGACTTTTTCGTTAGAATCGGATATACTAATTTTAGAGACATTGTCTGTTGGCGACAAGCCTGAGTTGTTATCAACTCCGCCCGCCGTTTCAGCAGTGTCTCTTTTTTCGTCTAAAACAAATTGACTTCCGTCAGGCATTAATAAACGATGAACCTTATAATAATTCTTATCTTCTTGTCTTACAACAGCCGCCATATTCCCTCTTTGTCCGTTAATTGATATTGGAGCCGCAAAAGTAAATGTATTATAATTTCTGCCTTTATGATTTGAGTGAGAGCCAATTTCAATGCCTTTACTCAAAACATCAGGAAGCAGTGCTAAAGCAAGCCTTTCCTCGTTGGTTTTTAAATAGCTTAAACCTTTTTTTATGCGTTTTTTATCTAATATAATTTCGCCGAAATCGTTACGATAAACTTTAAAACCAATTTTTTCAAACTTACTCAAAGCCCATTCAGCTACATTTTGCTTGCTGGTAAAAGATTTTTGCTCATTGAGTGTTGCAACAATTTCCATTGAGTTTAGTTTCTCTAAATTTTCTTTTAATTGTTGCTTTACACCAACACTCGGTATAGAATACCTGACATCCGCATCGGGGTTTTGGGCGAACTGTGTCACGGCTTCTGTACGGTATTTTCCGCTTAAGGGAACGGCAGTTTTTGCCTTTTCACCCGCAAAAGAATATTGCGTCTTGACATTTTTTGAAGAATTGGGTATACTAGAATTAAAGTTGGAATCCTGCCGTGTGCCTTTGATTTTTTTCAAAGAGTTTACATCGACGCTTCCAACTTTTTTTATTTTGCCATCAGTCGCATAAAAAATATCATAAACATTTAAATTCAAATCCAAAAACACCTATTATATTTTATCATTAGTGTCAAAAAAGCAATATTGTTATATTCTTAAGCAAAATTAATTATTGACCGACTTGTAATAATCGGCTATACTAAGCACAAGGAGGTATGTTTTATGTATAATTTTCCAATTGGCGTAATAACAGATTCATTTCGTTTACCCTTTGAGCAGTCAATAAAAAAAGCCGCTGAGGTAGGCGCAGCAGGTATTCAAATGTATGCAGTTTCAGGCGAAATGGCTCCCGAGTCATTGAATTCCAACCGCAGAAAAGAAGTATTGGATATTATTAAATCGAATGGTTTGGTTATATCTGCTCTATGTGGCGATTTCGGCAAAGGCTTTGGTGATGCCACACTTAATCCTCAGCTTATTGAACGCTCTAAAAAGGTTGTTGATTTGGCTCTTGATTTGGAAACAAATGTAGTTACAACTCATATCGGCGTTGTACCCGAAGACAAAAATCATCCCCGATATAAAATTATGCAGGAAGCCTGTTATGAGCTCGCAAAATATGCCGACAGTGTTGGTGCTCATTTTGCTGTTGAAACCGGTCCCGAGCGCGCCCTTGTTTTAAAAGAATTTTTAGATAGTCTTAACAGCAAGGGTGTTTCGGTAAATTTAGACCCTGCTAATTTGGTAATGGTAACAGGCGACGATCCCGTTCAAGCCGTCTACACTCTTAAAGATTATATTGTTCATACACACGCTAAGGATGGTATAAAACTGTTTGATAAGGACCCAGAAAAGATTTATCATATTATAGAGGATGAGTTAGATTCACAAACCGCCTTTCGCGAGGTTCCTTTAGGTGAAGGAAGTGTTGATTTCCCCCGCTATCTTGCCGCTTTAGAGGATATTGGATATAAGGGATTTTTAACTATTGAGCGCGAGGTTGGCGAAGACCCCGCTAAGGATATTGCTATGGCAGTAAGCTTCCTTAAAAAACACTATTAAGGAGAAAGTAAAATGTCAAAAATCAAAATTGGTATAATTGGTGTTGGCTCCATTTCTGAAAGTCATATTGCCGGATATTTAAAACGTGAAGATTGTGAGCTTTACGCATTTTGTGATATTAATAAAGAAAGATTAAATGCAAAAGGCGAAAAATACGGTGTCACCCGTCTTTTTACCGACAAGGACGAAATGTTTGCTAGCTGTCCCGAATTAGATGCTGTAAGTGTTTGTACCTGGAACTGCGCCCACGCCGAGTGCAGTATTGCAGCACTTAAAGCTGGTAAAAATGTTCTTTGCGAAAAGCCTATGGCTATGAATGCCAAAGAAGCAGAAGAAATGAAAAAAGCTGCAGATGAAAGCGGAAAGCTTTTAATGATAGGCTTTGTTCGTCGCTATGGTAATGACGCAAACATAATAATGGATTTTGTTAACTCAGGCACATTCGGTGATTTTTATTACGGAAAAGCAACCTATTTACGCCGCGCGGGTGCTCCCGGCGGTTGGTTTGGCGATAAATCGCGCTCAGGCGGTGGACCATTAATAGATATTGGTGTTCATGTAATAGACCTTTCCCGTTACATAGCAGGTAATCCTAAGCCTGTTTCGGTTTATGGCGCAACCTTCACAAAGCTCGGTGACAGAAAAGAGCTTAAAAATCGTAATGGCTATAGCTCTGCCGATGCAGATAAGGAAAATGACATTTTTGATGTTGAAGATTTTGCAACTGCAATGATTCGCTTTGATAACGGCTTTGTTTTATCTGTTGAAGCAAGTTTTAGCCTTAACATTGGAAAAAATATTGCTACTGTTGAATTAATGGGTACAAAAGCAGGATTTGTTTTAGACCCCGAAGTTAAAATTTTCACAGAGCAAAACGGTTATCTCACAAATGTATCATTTGATAGTTCTACAGCTTTAAGCTTCGATGGGCTTTTTGAAAATGAAATCGCTCACTTTATTGAATATATCAAAAACGGTTTACCCTGCCGTTCCCCTGCTGAGGATGGAGTGGAGATTATGAAAATTCTTGATGCTATTTATGACTCTGCAAAAACAGGCCACGAAGTTGTTATCAAATAAGAGGTGGAATAAATGAAAACTGCTGTTTCTTCTTACAGTTTCAGAAAATGGTATACAAAAGAAAATCTTAATATTTTTGAAATAATTAACAAAGCTAAAGAAATAGGCTTTGAAGCCATTGAATTTACAAACCTTGAGCTACCGCCCGAAAATGAGGATATTTTTGAACTTGCTGACAAAGTCAAAAAAGAAACCGATAAAGTTGGTATAGAAATTTCTTGCTATAGCGTTTCGGCAGACCTTTTGTGCGGTAGCGACGGTGATTTGGAAAAGGAAATTGAAAAAATAAAACGGAAAGTTGATGTCGCTAGGATTTTAGGTGTTAAAATGATGCGTCACGACGCCACATTTAACTTTCCTGAACACCCTTTAGGTTTTAATAATGTTTTGCCTCGTTTAGCTGAAGGATGCAGAAAAATCACCGAATATGCAGAACAATTCGGCATTAAAACAATGGTAGAAAACCACGGCTTTTTCTGTCAGGATTCTGATAGAATGGAAGCTCTTGTTAATGCGGTCGCTCACAAAAACTTCGGTCTTCAAGTAGATATGGGTAATTTTCTTTGTGCCGATGAGGACCCCGTTATTGCAGTTAGCCGTTGCGCAAGATATGCTTTTAACGCCCACGTTAAGGATTTTATTTATATTTCCGGCAGAGAGGAAATTCCCACTTCAGGATTTATTCTTACCCGTGGCGGTAATTACATTCGCGGTACAGTTGCAGGTCACGGTATTGTTCCTATTAAAGCTTGTGTTAATTCCCTTAAAAAAGCAGGTTATGACGGATTTTTAACTTTAGAATTTGAAGGTTGGGAAGAATCCGAGCTTGCTATTAAATCGGGATGCGAATTACTGGATAGATTAGTGAAGCTATAAATTTTACATTTTTATTGCAGTCTTTTGATGTATAATGCATCAAAGGACTGTTTTTTTGTGAAATATTATAAAAAATCCATAGATATAGGTCTATCTAATTATACAAAAACAAAATATTGTTATTTATTGAATAAAATTGTAGAAATTTTAATAAATATGTGTTATTATATACTATGTATAAATTTAATTTATTATGGTCGGTGTTTAATTTGGGAAAAAGTATATTTAACAAAAAAATCTCTCGTTGCTGCGAATACTGTGCAAACGCACAGGTAAGCACAGCCTTAAATTTAATTTTTTGTAAAATTAAAGGTCCTGTTTCAGCACAGGATTGTTGTATGAAATATAAATACGATCCCCTCAAGCGCACTCCTCGTACTGAGGCTAAATTACCAAAATACACTGCCGATGACTTTAAATTATAAAATAAAATGGAGGTATTTTCGTGCAAGAGCGAAAATCAACTGAACAAGAAAAAAATCACGGATACATTTTTGGAAGAAACTCTGTTTTAGAGGCTATTCGTTCCGGAAGAGAAATTGATAGACTTTATGTACTTAAGGATGCCTCTCACGGCGCTCTGGTTCCTATTATTGAAAAATGCAGGGCAAAAAAAATCCCAATTAAAGAGGTTCCAATTCAAAAACTTGATTTTATGTCAGGCAATCAAAATCACCAAGGGGTTATTATATCTGTTGCCGCTAAATCTTACTGCGAACTCCAAGATATTATAAATATCTCCAAAGAAAAAAACACATCACCTTTTGTTATTATTTGTGACGGATTGGAAGACCCACATAATCTTGGTGCAATAATCAGAACTGCCGAAGCAACGGGTGTTGACGGCATAATTATTCCAAAACACCGCAGTGTTTCAGTTAATGCCACAGTTGCAAAATCTGCAAGCGGCGCCCTTGAATATATGAATATTTGCAAGGTTACAAATCTACCAAACGCTATTGATGAGTTAAAAAAGAATGGCTTTTGGGTTTATGCCGCTGATATGGACGGCGAAAATTGGTTTGAACCTGATTTTACAGGTGCTATTGCAATTGTTATAGGTTCTGAAGGTAATGGTGTGAGCCGACTTGTAAAAGAAAAATGTGATGGCGTCATTTCTTTGCCTATGAACGGAAAAATCAATTCTCTTAACGCTTCTGTTGCCGCAGGGGTGCTTATGTACGAAGTTGTTAAACAAAGATTAAACAAATAACAAGTATTTGCTTTTAAAATATTTAAGGAAGTGAGAAACAATGGGACTTTTTAAAAGAAAAAAAGACGAAGAAGCAAAAATCCGCTTAGAACAAGAAGCTCTTGATCAGTTTAACTCTAACAACGATGAAGGTTTTTATATTACCGCCGAATCCACCGACAATAATTCGCAAAATTCCGAATGGAAAATTAGCGGAAAAATAAAAGCTCCACACTCTATCACACCTGAAGAATTAAACAAAAAAACTTCTAAAACAAATAGCGAAACCACTTCAGAAATAATCACAGAAGAAATTCCAATGGTTAAATCTGACGAAAACAACAATACACCCTCAGGTTTTTTATACCAAAAAATGATGGAATCAAGAGCAAAAAATCAAGAGGATACCATTCAAATAGAAGAAATCAAAGAACAAGCAAGCTTGGATGATGAAAAAGAAGATGCACAGCAAATTCCCGCTGATTCTGTTCAAGCTCCTCTTGATATTGAAGCTGCTATAAATGATATAAGGATTGCGGCAAACTTAAAAACCGACAATCCCCAAACTCAAAAAGACGAAGATATAATAGTATCAGACACCGACGAAGCAAGCGTAGACTCTGACAATATCAAAGAGGATGAAGACGAACCCATTATTGCTACAGAATCCCCAAATATCAATTCAGGTATTAACAAAACTGCCGAGGAGCGGCGCGCAACCTTACTGGCAAGATGTAATGCATATCTCGAGGATGCCAACGATACCTTGAAAATAGACACTGAAAAATATAGGCTTGAAAGTGTTGAATCTATATTAGAAAGTGTTGAAAACCGCGTTGCTGAAAGAATAAGCAAAAAATTCAATACAAGTCCAGGCGTTAATACCGCGCAATCAGATAGCCAAATGTCTTCTCACTCCGAAACATTTGCAGAATCAACATCGGCTACAATTGAAGATACTGTTGTATTTCAACCTCCCGTTACCGAGGACTCAACAAAAACTGCTGATACAACTGAAGCTACACCTCCCACATCAAATAATGTTAAACATATTTTTGTGGCTGAACAATCCCCTACCCAGCCCCAATCAAAAAGCGCTGATTTTTTAGATATTTCATCAACAAAAATACTAACAGATATAAGCAGTCATTCAAAACCAATTAATACACCGCCTTCAGACAAAACTTCCGTATTACCTATTGTTGACACGGCAAAAAATCAATCTGATTTTGTAAATCCGCCTCCTTCATACGAAGAAAATTCTCAAAAAATGAACGACGGTAATTATGATTTTGAAGATTATACCTCTATTGCTGATGCGCCAAAAATCTTTAAGTCATTATCAAAGAACAGAAAAAAATTCACATTAAAAGCAACACTTTCAACCATTGTTTTTATTGTTTCCTTATTCCTTTTAATTCCAATCAACGGAGGTATTTTCACATCTAAAACAACTATAAACATTTTAGACCTTATATTCTGTATTTTAGTTCTATTCATAAATATGAATATACTCAGCAGTCTAAAATATCTTTTTACCTCAAAATCAAAAAATTCGTTACCTGCCGCCCTTTCTGTATTAGCAGCAACACTATTTGCCGTTATTAACATAATTTTTAATGGTGATTTTGTAGGTTTTTCATCTGTTACGGCTTTAAGTTTAACATCATACAATTTTGCAAACAAGAATTTTTATTCAAAAACAATAAAAAACTTCAAGCTAATTGCCAATTCTGAATTCAAAAATGCCGTTTCTATTATTCAAAATAAAAACGCAACAAAAACAATCGTTGGTAAATCAATTGAAGGCAGTTCTTTAGTTTGCTACGGCGGAGAAACCACAAATATTCATAACTTTTTAAAATATTCGTTTTGTGAAAATCCTATTTCCGAAAAAATCCAAAAGCTTTCCTTAATCAGCATTATAATTGGTTTTGCGCTGACAATAGCAACATTACTTCTTAACGCAACCGACGCAATACTTTCTATATATATTTTCTGCGCCACCGTTTGTTTTAGCGCAATACCCTCGGTTTATCATATAATCAGCTTAACAATTAACTCAGCAAATAAACGACTGAATCATTATGGCGCCATGATAACCGGCTATGCCGCCGCCGACGAATTGGAGCTTTGTAACGCCGTTGCAATTGACAGTAATTCATTATTCCCCGACGGTACCATTCGCTTTGTAGATATGAAATTGTTAAGTCATAATCCCATTGACCAATCCATTCTGGATGCCTTAGCCATTGCTTCAGCAATTAACAGTCCTATTGCCGGAATTTTCAAGCAAATGGATATAACTAAGGCATACGAAAATTCCATTCAAGAAGCGGATTCTGTTATTTATGAAGAAAAGATGGGTATTTCAGGTTGGGTAAATGACCGTAGAGTTTTTGTGGGCAACAGAGATTTACTTATTGCTCACGGCTTTAACGGTTTACCACCCGCTGAGCTTGATAAAAAAATTATGCGCAAAGGCTACTTCCCTGTTTATATTGCAAGCGATAATATTCCTTGTGCTCTTTTGGTGGTTAAATATGAGCCCGATCAAGATATTGTTTACGAAATGCAGCGTTTGGCAAATACAGGTACTACAATTATTGTTAACAATTGCGATCCAAACATTAACGCTCGAATGTTAACAGATTATTTTTATCTTTATGATGAAACTGTATATATTATGAATAAACAAGGTTCTGATACATACCAATCGCTTATCTCGCACAAAGAACATAGAAGCTCAGGTGCCGCTTATAAATCACGCATCGAAGGTTTACTTGCATCTCTTACCGCTTCAATAAATATAAAAAAATACATTTCCCGTATGACAGTTTTCTATATATGCAGTATTGTTCTTGGTTTATTAGCGTTAATAACCTGTATACTTTCTTCACAAAGTGCTTTTATCACACCTCTGAATATTCTTTTAACGCAAATAGTTTTAACCGCTATAACACTTTTACCAACAGTTTTGCGTAAGCCTTAACAAATCTTGAAAAAAATAAATATATATGCTATAATAAGTCTTGTGATTTCTCACAAGACTTATTTTTAGGAGTGCTTTTTCACATTGAAAACTAAAAATATTTTCAAAAAGCCCACAGATAACGCGATAATATATATGCTTTTTGGTTCAATCTTTTTACCCTTCTTTTTTACCGCCCTAATACTCGCTTTCGCTTCTATTTACATTATCGTCAACAAAAAAATTGTTGGTTGCTTTGGTAAAAACGGCGGTTTTTGGGTGATTTTATTTAGCCTTTATTGTTTGGCTATTTCGGTTATTAATTTAAATTTAATCGGTTTTGCGGCGACCTTGGCTTTTATTGCACTAGTTTTTATTGCAAAATTTATTCGAAAATTCATAACCTTAGATTTATTGGAAAAGGGGTTGGATGTCACCTGCA
Source organism: Oscillospiraceae bacterium (assembly GCA_015065925.1). GTDB lineage: Bacteria > Bacillota > Clostridia > Oscillospirales > Acutalibacteraceae > UMGS1279. The sequence goes on along the minus strand of SVPL01000014.1, from coordinate 27,689 downwards.
TTATGGCAGTAGTAACAACCCTTTTTTGCTTAATAGATTTTGTATACAATCAGTTTATATTATCACATAAGGGTGTTTATAGATGTACGCTATACTTTTTTAATTCAAATTATTTAGCAACATTATTTGCAACAGTTATTATAATTTGCGGATACAAACTCCTCAATCATAAGCGCAAACCAATTTATTATTACTTAATTGCCATTTTCTGTGCATTGGGAGCATATCTAACAGGCAGTATGTTTGTGTGGGTTGAAGTTTTTATCGGCTGTTCTGCATTGCTACTATTAACCAGAAAACACCAATTACTTAGTTCATTATTTTTATTAGCCGCTACATTCGTTATTGTGCTGTACTGTATACCCGGTATTCTTCCAAGAATTAATGAATCAAATATTACAACAGATAATAGAATTATTATTTGGAAAACCACATTAAATGCAATAAGCGATGCAACCCCCATTTTTGGAAAAGGTTTTCTTTCATACTTCCATATAAAAGATAATTATCCCGGAAGTTATAACACAGCACACTCACACAGTATATTTTTAGAGCCTATATTAAGTTTTGGAATTGTAGGAACGATTTTTATTGTGATTTATTTTTGGTATTTTTACAAAAGAGTTCGTGTTTGCAGGAACGCCCAACATAAATACTGTATTTCATCATTAATTCTTGCAGTATCCTTTGCTATTTTTGTTCACTCCACAACAGATTTAACCTTTATGTGGATACAAACCGGACTTTTCTACTGTTTAATTTTTGCCTCAATTGGAGTAGAAGAAAAATTTTTAAAAATAGAAAACTAATATAATGATCAAAACGGACATCAACAAAACTTGATGTCCGTTTAAGATTATTTATTACTGTATTCAACAACCGCTTGGTGTGCCGCCTCACGAAGAATTTTTTCCTCTTCATCAGTTATAAAAACTTCATCCATATAGGTAGCTTTTGCAGTTTTGGGAACAAATTTGCTTTCAATAGCAGAAATTCCCGTTAAGCTTTCAAACCATACCCAGCCTGTAAGAATTCTTCCAATCTCGCTACAATGGAAGCCATCACGATGCAATGAGTCACCAATATCCTTGCGAGCTATTTGCATAGCTCTGCCCGAAGGTAGAATTTTTAAACCGCCCATTTCTTTAGCAAAGCGCTCATATGCATCCACAACACAGTTATACATATTTTCTTGATTAAAATAACCATTATTGGTAATTCCCGGATAATATCTGGCATAAGCCCACACCATATGAACCTTAATTTCAGCATTGGGACAAATAGATTTTATATAACTTATAAGTTCAGGTGCAAAAGGGAAATAGGTATTATATTTTCCGCTTAAACTACTCACCTGCTGAACAGTTATAATATCCCAATCGGCGGCTTTTAAACACTGCTCTAAGGAAGTAGCCGAAAATTTAAATGTTTCTTCAGGGGTATAATATGTAAATCTATAATCGGTTGTACCATTAGTTATGTTATTATAATGACGCTCAAAGGAACATCCACCAATAAAAGCATTAGCAACTCTTAAATCCACATTATCTGCTATAGCCATCTGTTTAATATAGCTTGTAGCGTCATCTGAAAAACTATTGCCAATGGCTAACACCTTTAAGGTATTTTTGCTTCTTTCGGCTTCGTTAAAATTTAATTTATCACTCACTTTAATTACCTCCAAGCAATTTATTCAAAAGAAAAATTCTATTATTAAATATAGTATAACACAATAAAAGGAAAATGCAAATATTTTTTCAACATACACAACTATACATTGACACATATAGTAAAAGCATATATAATATCTAAAGAGGTGTATTATAATGGAGCTTTTACAATTAAAATATTTTTTATCGGCATCCAAAACCGAAAATTTTTCAAAAACTGCGTCAGAATTTTTGGTACCCCAATCTACTGTTTCGCAGACAATAAAAAAGCTTGAAACCGAAGTAGGAATACCTTTATTTGACCGCAAGGGAAATCGTGTTTATTTAAATGAAAACGGCAGACTATTTCAAAATGCAGTCGGCAAGGCTTTAACTGAGTTATCCACCGCCTGTGATACTTTAAAAAACATAGCAAACGGTAATTTGGGTAGTGTTTCAATATTAATTCTCACAGATCGCCGTTTTATTGCCGAGTGTATTGCAGAATATAAGGAAATTAGTCCAAATATACGCTTTACAATTCATCACAGAGCCCCAAAAGAGCCCTGCCATTTTGATTTAATAGTATCCGACCGAAATGGTATGCAAACCGATTTAGTAAAACAACCATTACTGAAAGAAAAACTGTTAATTGGTGTAAGTAAAAACAATCCATTAGCCGCAAAAGACTCTCTTACCTTTGATGATATTAAAAATGAAGCCTTCATATCAATGCCGGATGATAGCAGCTTATACACCCACTTAAGTAATTATTTTGCCAAAAATAATCAAAAACCAAAAATTGAAATTTTCTGTGATGACCCCTTTTTTATAAGGAAATATATTAAATTACAATTCGGCATTGCATTATGGCCTGAATTTTCTTGGCGCGATATGCAAGAGGACGATATAAAGCTCATACCATTAAACGAAAACGGTATTTCACGCGAAATCTATCTATTCACAAAAAGCGACGAAATATCAACCTTGGCTGCAAAAAACTTTGCAAAATTCTTAATAAAAAAATCGCGAACCTAAATTTATACTAAAAAATAAGACGGAAGGCAGTGCTTAGCACCCTTCCGTCCGTTAAATTAATGGATATCACAAGTTACAATGTTATAGCCAAAGCTACTACCCTCATTAGGAACAAAAACAGTTTTTGCAGTAGTGTTATATGCCTCGCCATCGTGGGTTAAAACCAATACATCGGAAGTAACGGTATATCCCCCTTCTTCCACCACAACAGAAGTAACCGTATGCTCATACTCGGTATATCCCCTTGGAAGAACTACAAACATTCCTTCACTCGCAGGGGCAAAGTCATATTTCGCGGCTTCGGGATTAACCTGCAAACCATACATATCTGCAATAAAACCAAGAACTAAGCTTTGATGTATTTCACCATCTACCGTAGCATCTAAAAGAGCTAAAATAGAATTCTCTATAATTGCTTTATGTGATTCAAAATCAGAATCATAAACATAGTTATTATTAAGCATATTTTCAAAGCGAGCTTTCATTACATTATTATTAATTTCATTATTAGCATCCGTTACTTCATATGACGAAGAAACAACCTCGACTAAAGTATCAGAAGTTATTTTTTTAACAGGTGTTGCCGCAGAAAAAACAAATAAAACAGCAAAAACCAACACCAAACTCAATAAGCGTTTCAATGAAAACTCACCTCTTTTTATTAGTATAGTATTATTATACACAATGGAGTGGAAAAAGTATTTAAATTTTGTTTACAGTTTGATTTCAATTCAATTACAAAATATTACAAAACTGAAACTTTTTTAATAAATTTTACGGATTAATTGTAATGACTTGTATTTTATGATATTATATAATAAATTATAAAAAATTAAAGGTGATTAAAATGTACATTGCCAATAATGAACGATATAAAAAAATGAAATATTTAAGATGTGGTAACAGCGGTTTATTACTTCCCAGAATTGCTTTAGGTTTATGGCATAACTTTGGAACATATGATGATTATGAAAATCAAAAAAATATGCTTTTTACTGCCTTTGACAATGGAATAACTCATTTTGATTTGGCTAATAATTACGGTCCCGAGCCGGGAAGTGCCGAAGAAAATTTCGGAAAAATTTTAAAAGAAGATCTCAAAGCTTACCGAAACGAAATGGTTATTTCAACAAAAGCAGGATATTATATGTGGCCCGGTCCTTACGGCGACTTTGGTTCCAGAAAATATATCCTTTCAAGCCTTGACGACAGTTTAAAAAGAATGGGACTGGATTATGTAGATATTTTCTACCATCACAGACCCGACCCAAACACCCCTCTTGAGGAAACAATGGGAGCACTTTCTCAGGCAGTAAAATCGGGAAAGGCTATGTATGTAGGGTTATCAAATTACAAAAGTAAGGAACTTAAAAAAGCAGCAGAAATTCTAAAAAGCAATGGTACTCCCCTACTTATTTCACAACCATCATACAGTATGTTAAACAGATGGATTGAAAAAGACGGTTTAACAGACACACTAAAAGAAATAGGTGCAGGTTGTATATGCTACAGTCCTTTAGCACAAGGTAGACTAAGCACAAAATATTCAAACGGAATTCCCAAAAATAGCAGAGCCGCAAAAAGTAGATTTTTACCCAAGGACTCTATAACTACCGAAAGCTTAAAAATCATAAATAAGCTAAATGAAGTCGCTCTTAACAGAAATCAAACACTTGCTCAAATGGCGCTTAGCTGGGCACTGCGCGATGATAAGGTAACATCCGTACTTATTGGCGCAAGTAACCCTGAACAAATAACAGAAAATATAGATTTTATAAATAATCTAACTTTTACTAATGAGGAATTAAAAAAGATTGAAAGCATCTTAAGGTAATTTTAGATTTTAAAAAATTAATAATTTGTACTCAATTTATTTAGTATATTTTAAGATTTAAATATTATAATAAATATTATTTTGGGGAGGTTTATTATGAGATATTATTTAAATAAATTAATTTATACTATTAATAGATTTATGTACGGACGATACAAAGGCGATGAACTTAATCAATTTTTAATAATATTATATTTCGCTTTTTGGGTGTTATCTTTTTTACCTTACCTTGGCTTCTTTAGACTAATAAATATCATAATACTTATTTATGTACTTTATCGGGCGCTTTCCAAAAACATCTACGCCCGTCAAAAAGAGCTTAATAAATATTTTGAAATTAAGAATAAATTTAAAGCTCAGATATCTTTAAACAAGCAAAAACATCAAAACAGAAAAACACATCTCTACTTTAAATGTAAAAATTGCAAAGCAAATCTACGGGTACCAAAAGGCAAAGGAAAAATTGAGGTTACCTGTCCAAAATGCAAACAAAAAGTCATAAAATATTCTTAAATAAGGTGGCAAATATATGTTAGAACTTAAAAACATAAGTAAAGACTATCTCGCTGGCGAAAACACTGTTCACGCCTTAAAAGAAATTAATCTGAATTTTAGGAAAAGTGACTTTGTTTCAATTTTAGGCCCCTCGGGTTGCGGTAAAACAACAATGCTTAATATCATTGGCGGATTAGACCAATATTCTAATGGTGATCTTATTATAAACAACCGTTCAACCAAGGATTATAAGGACCGTGATTGGGACTCTTACAGAAACCATTCGGTTGGTTTTGTTTTTCAAAGCTATAATCTTATTCCTCATCAAAGCGTTTTACAAAATGTTGAATTAGCCTTATCGCTTTCAGGCGTTTCAAAATTCGAAAGAAGGAAAAGAGCCAAAGAAGCCTTGGAAAAGGTAGGACTTGGTAATCAATTTCACAAAAAACCAGGCGAAATGTCAGGCGGACAAATGCAACGAGTAGCCATAGCCCGCGCTATCGTAAATAATCCTGATATTATTTTAGCCGACGAGCCAACAGGCGCATTAGATTCCGAAACCAGTATTCAAGTAATGGATATTTTGAAAGAAATTTCCAAAGAAAAACTTGTTATTATGGTAACTCATAACCCCGAGCTTGCCGAAAAATATTCCACAAGAATTATAAAAATGCTTGATGGAGAAATAACTAATGATTCTAATCCCATAAGCGATGACGAAATAATTCAAGAAACTATTGATGATACAAATTTTTCTAACACCAAAAAAGCCTCTAAGAAAAGTAAAAAACCTTCAATGTCTTTTACTACATCATTTGGTCTTTCGCTGAAAAATCTTTTTACAAAAAAAGGCAGAACACTCCTGACCGCCTTTGCAGGCAGTATAGGAATTATTGGCATTGCTCTGATTTTTGCAGTATCACAGGGTATGACAACCTATATCAATACCATTCAAGAGGATACCTTGTCCTCATATCCCCTAACGCTGGAGGCTCAGCATATTGATATGAGCAGTCTACTTACTACATTTATGGGAAACGCAACATCTCCAAACGACCACGAAAACGACGCTGTTTATCAAAAAGCGATGTTTTATAATTTAGTTAACTCACTGAACTCTATGGAAACAAATGAAAATGATTTAAAGGCTTTTAAATCACATTTAGAAGAAAAATTGAAATCCACAGAAGTTGATAATCAGTTAAAAAATGCCATTAACGGCGTTCAGTACACCTATAATTCCGACCTTTTGGTTTACACAAAAAATATTGATGGAACCATAATTCGCTCTGATTCAAGGGAGCTTTTACAAGAATTGCTTATTGAATATTTTGGAATGGATTTATCATCTATGATGAATTTTAGTGAAAATATTATGGGTAATGCTACAACTACGGGTTTCGGTAACAGCGCCATATTATGGCAGGAAATGCTTTCGGGTGAAAACGGAAAAACTATTAATCCTTTGCTTGAAAAACAGTATGATGTTATTTACGGCTCGTGGCCGAATAATTATAACGAAATTGTACTGATAGTTGATGAAAACAATGAAATAGACGATATGACTCTATATGCTTTAGGATTAATGTCGAAAGATGATATTGACGCCTTAGCCGATGCCGCATTTAATAAAAATGCAATTGATTTTTCTACAAAAAAATGGTCATATAAAGAAATTTGCGATATGCAATTCCGCACCATTTTTAATTCAAATTGCTATACCTACGACGAAAAAACAGGAACCTACACCGACCTTAGAGAAACAAGCGCGGGTTTAAAATACCTTTATGATAACGGTGTTGATTTAAAGGTTACAGGTATTATTCGCCCAAACGAAGACTCTGTTTCCGCAATGCTAACAGGCAAGATAGGTTATACCAATAAATTAACCGAATATATTATTAACAATTCCAAAAACAGTGACGCAGTTAATGCTCAATTATCAGACACTTCAAAGGATATTTTTTCAGGACTCCCCTTTAAAGAAAATACAGGTAATTTGAGCGACGAAGAAAAAGCAAGTGAATTTAAAACTTATATAAACAAGCTAAACACCAAAGAAAAAGCAGACACATATATTAAGGTGATGTCCATACCCGATAAAGCTACTTTAGAAAAAACCGTTAATGATACTACAAATAATACTTCTGATGAGGATATTAAAAAAACTTTAAAAACAGTTTTAATATCACAAATGGGTATGAGCGAAAAAGATGTTGAAGGTTATATTTCTGCTTTGCCCGACGAAGATATAACAGAAATGTTTAAAAATCTGGTAACAGAAAAATTTAAATCCGAATATGCCGCAACTGTTAAAAAGCAATTATCCGCTATGAGTGAAGAACAGCTTTCTTTTGCTTTTGATAACGCCATAAAATCCTTTACTACCGAGCAATATGCAACCTACTATGACGAGGTTTTAGAGTTTTCTGAATCGTCATACGAGGATAATCTTAAAGAGCTTGGATATGTTAATTTAGACGACCCCGCTACAATTAATATTTACGCTTCCTCCTTTGAAAATAAAGATATTATAGAGGAAGAAATAAACACCTACAACAATTCTGTTGAAGAATTAGAAAAAATCACCTATACCGACTATGTAGGAATAATGATGTCGTCCATCACAACGATTATTAATGCAATAACCTATGTTTTAGTTGCTTTTGTTGCTGTTTCTCTTATTGTATCTTCTATTATGATTGGCGTTATAACCTTAATTTCAGTTCAAGAAAGAACAAAGGAAATTGGTATACTTCGCGCAATCGGTGCATCAAAAAGAAATGTTTCCAGTATGTTCAACGCCGAAACGGTTATTATTGGCTTCACTGCAGGAACTTTGGGTGTGCTGGTAACATATTTATTATGTATTCCAATAAATATGATTTTACAGCATTTAACAGGAATTGCCAATCTCAAAGCCATTCTACCCTTACCAATTGCAATAATACTTGTATGCATAAGCATTGTTTTAACACTCTTTGCGGGAATTATTCCATCAAGAAGCGCAGCAAAAAAAGACCCTGTTGTAGCTCTCAGAACAGAATAATGCATAATTTTGAAAACTATTGTAAAAAACACTAGACATTTTGTCTGCTATATTGTATAATAATATAGATGTTTATTTTTGAAGGAGGATTTAAACCCTTATGAAAATCTTTAAAAAAATTATTTCGGCAGTTTTGATTGGCTGTATGCTTTTTACGCTTTGCGCTTGCCACGGCAAAGACGAGGTTGCATTAACAATTGAAGGCGAAGAAATCAAATCAGCTTTATATCTCAACGCTCTTGTTGACTGCGACTCCGAAGCTAAGCAACGAGTTGATGAAGAAATTGCCGCTTCAGAAACCGAAAGTGAATCAACCGAAGAAACAGAAGAAACCGATTATTACTCAAAAACCTTAGATGGTCTTAGTTTTGTTGATTATGTAAAAGAAAAGACTCTTGAGCGTTGCAAAGAATTTGCATTTTATCGAAAATTAGTTGACGAAGGTACCATTAAGCTCGATGATGAAGAAAAGAATAACGCTACATACTATGCCCAGTTATATTGGTATCAGTATGGTTATGCTTATCTTTATGAGGCAAATGGTGTTTCCTTTGACACTTATAATGAAGCGTTTTTATATTCCTATTATTCTAACGCTTACTTCAAGCATCTTTATGGTGAGGGCGGCGAAAAAGAGGTTCCTGCCAAAGATATAAAGGACAATTTACTTGAAAACTATACCTTAGCACATGTATTAACAATAACCTACGAAGACGAAGCAACAGATGACCAGAAGGCAGCACACAAAACCAAGCTTGAGGGTTATGAAAAAAGACTTAAAGCCGGCGAAACATTTGAGAAAATCTACACTGAACACAACGGCAACAGTGAAGAAGATCACCAACACGCAGAAGGCGAAGATGCACCTAAAATTCAACACGCAACTGTATTGGCTGATAAAAATTCTGAAACTCAAGTTGCTACCCCAAGCGCCGATTTTGATGCTGTTTATGATATGAAGGTTGGCGAAACTGCAATAATTGAAAATGAAGATAAAACCTCCATTACTTTATATGTAAAATTAGACATTAGCAGCGATGAATATTATCTCAAGCAGCTTACAGACGAAATTCTTTACAATTTAAAAAATGAAGAATTCCAGAAGTATGTTACTGAAAAAACAAAGGATTATAAAATAGAAGAAAATACATTTGCTACTAATCGTTTTGATGTTGAGGATATTGATTACTCTGTATTAGAACAGGCATACGCCACTCAGCAACAACAATAATATCAATAATTAAAAAAGGTGGGCAAAGGCTCACCTTTTTATTTTATATCAACAATTTCAACCCCTCTGTAATAAGCGGATAAAATCTCTTTATAATCGCTTCCTTGCTGAGCCATATAATTTGCACCAAACTGGCTCATTCCTACCCCATGACCGTATCCGCTGACAGTAAAAACAAACGAGCCTTCCTTATAAATAACATCGAATGCTGCTGAACGCAATGCAAAAGCTTCCCGCATTTGAGCACCTGTAACTTTTTTACCGCAAACTTCTATATTGAGTACAGTTCCCGAAGGACTTTTTTTAATATTTCCAATAGCTTTATCCATTTCACCCGTTACTTGAATTTCAAGTTCGGTGATTTTTTTTGTAAAATCATCAGCACTAACACTAAGCTCACTGTAAAAATCAGCACAAAGCAAATCACCAACGCTATTTTCACTTTGCAAATACGGATAATCTGTTCCCCAAACATTTTTAGCAGTTTCTGTTTTACCTGCAGAAATTGCATGATAGGCCGCTAAAATAGGTTCCCCATTATAAACAATTAATTGGTTTTTAACCGCTTCTACTGCCTTTTTAAGCTTATTTTCATTATCGTCAAATTTTTCTCCCCATTTAACCCTTCTTTCTTCCTCATCAATATACCTTTGGTCTAAAGTAGAATCATTTGTTAAATCATATTCATTGTTTGTTTTACTGTTTTGTATATGCTTTCTATAGGCAAATGTATACGCCGCCAAAGCCTGCGCCTTAAGAGCTTCCAAATTATTTTCGGCAGACATTTCAGCGGCTACAACACCTAATATGTATTCGTTTTTTTCAACTGTTAAAGTTGTTTGACTATCTGTTAAATATACTTTAATTTCATCCAAAATTTCAAACTCATCATTTTCAGTATGTATTTCATCTTTTGAGGTGCTTGTACTACTTATGATTATCTTCTCCCCTTCTTTTGAACCGTTAGTTGCCAAAAGCGGAATAAGTAAAAAAGACATTGTTAAAATCAACACTATAATTAAATACATATTTTTCATAAAAATCCTCCATTTTTTATATTCTAATAATACTTATGCTAAAATAATAAAAATATTCCTTAATTTTAGTTGACTATTTTAAAAAAGCATAGTAAAATATAATAGATATTTTATTGAAATGGAGAGATGGTAATGGCAGTTGTTAAACCATTTAAAGGACTTAGATTTCAAAAATCCGCCGGTCCAATTGAAGAATTAGTATGTCCTCCTTATGATATTATAAGTGAAGAACAAAGAAAAGCCTTCTTAGCTACAAACGAACATAATGTAATCCGCTTGGAGCTACCAAAAGAGGGAGACGATATTTATAAAAAAGCAGGAGAGGTTTTAAACTCTTGGCTCGAAAATGATGTTGTTGCAACAGAGGCTGAAGATAAATTCTATATTTACGAAGAAGAATTTGTTATTGATGGTGTTAAGAAAAATTTTAAGGGCGTTATTGCCAGAGTTAAGCTCACCGACTTTAGTGAAGGTGTTGTTATCCCTCACGAAAACACCCTTTCTGCCGCGAAAGAAGATAGATTTAACCTTATGTGTGCAACGGGCTGTAATTTCAGTCAGGTTTACTGCTTGTTTGAGGATAAAGACAAAAAAATCACCGATGTGCTTGATACTGCAAATCAAACACCGATTATTAGTGAGCTTACCGATAACGAAGGTGTTACCCATCGTCTATGGGCGCTTGACTCCAACAGCGGTTTAACCGAGTTGTTTACCGATAAATGCTTGTACATCGCCGACGGTCATCATCGTTACGAAACTGCTCTGCGTTACAGACAGTATGAGCGTGATAACGGCGCCGCACCCGACGCCGCCAGCGAATATGTTATGATGATGCTTGTTCCTATGGAGAGCGAAGGTCTTGTGGTATTCCCAACTCACCGTGTTGTTCATTCACTTGAGGAATTTGATGGCAGACAAATGTTGATTAACGCAAGAGAATATTTCCATGTAGGCGAAATTTCATCATATTCCAGCTTAGAAAGAAATTTAAAGGAAGAATATGATTTAGGTAAAATTTCTTTTGGCGCATACTTTGACGGCAGATATTATCTGCTTACTCTAAAAACCAACCCCACCTTGGAAGATCTACTTCCTGAATTGCACGAAACCCTCAGAACTCTTGATGTTTCCGTTCTTCATAGCCTCATTTTAGAGAAGCTTATGGGTATTGATAAAGAAAATATGGCAAAACAAATCAACCTACGCTACACAAGAGATGCTGACGAAGCAGCAAAACAGGTTGATGACGGCGCTAACTGTGCCTTTTTCCTTAATCCTACAAGAGTTGAGCAAATTGCCGCAGTTGGTAGCGCCGGACAAAAAATGCCCCAAAAATCCACATATTTCTACCCTAAACTTATTACAGGTTTAGTTATGAATAAAATAAAGTAAAATCAAATAATGCCGAAAGGATGTAGTTAACTTATGTCAATTTTAGTTACAGGCGGCGCCGGATACATTGGTAGCCATACTTTAATAGCGCTAATTGATGCAGGCTTTGACCCCATTGTTATTGATAATCTTTCCAACAGCAAAAAAGAATCACTCTATCGCGTTGAAAAAATCACAGGCAAGGCAATAAAGTTTTACGAAAATGATGTTCGCGACTCTGAAGCTCTTGATAAAATCTTTAGTGAAAACGAAATTGAAGCAGTAATTCATTTTGCAGGTCTAAAGGCAGTAGGCGAATCGGTTGCAATGCCTATGGAATATTATGATAATAACCTTACAAGCACCTTTGTTTTAATCAGCGCTATGCGCAAATTCGGTGTTAAAAACATTGTTTTTTCAAGCTCTGCTACAGTTTACGGCGTTGCAAAAACAATGCCCCTTACAGAAGATATGCCGCTGGGTGCTATTAATCCATACGGCAGAACGAAACTTTTTATTGAAGAAATTTTACGCGACCTTTTTGTTAGTGATAAATCTTGGGGTATTGCCCTACTCCGATACTTCAACCCAATCGGTGCCCACGAAAGCGGTACTATCGGCGAAGATCCCAAAGGTATTCCTAACAATCTTATGCCCTATATTTCACAGGTTGCTGTTGGCAAGTTAGAAAAGCTTCATGTTTTTGGTAACGACTACAATACTGTAGACGGCACAGGTGTTCGCGATTACATCCATGTTGTTGATTTGGCAGCAGGTCATGTAAAAGCGGTTGAATGGGTATTAAAGAGCGAGGGTTGCGAGGCATTTAATTTAGGAACAGGCAACGGAACCAGCGTTTTGCAATTAAGGGATGCTTTTGTTACAGCATCAGGTGTTGATGTGCCCTTCCAAATTGATCCACGACGCCCGGGCGACCCCGACGAAGTTTATGCAAATGCACAAAAAGCTAAAGACATTCTTGGTTGGGAAGCTGAATTGACGGTTGAAAAAATGTGCGAGGACAGTTGGCGTTGGCAAAAGAACAATCCCAATGGTTACGAAGATTAATTAACAAATTCATACTTAATAAAAAAATAGGTTGTCTACTCTGACAACCTATTTTTTTATATATAAGTTTTCAAAAACTGAATAAACTTACTTTTGGTACTACAGTTACACAATTGTATCATATTTCTAACTCTGTATTTAACGGCGCTATGAGATAAAAAACTCTTATTTGAAATTTCATCATAAGAACAACCGCTTAAAACCAAATTTAAAATCAACATATCCGTAGCGTCACAAACACTTAAAAGTTTTTCTACCAATAACATATTTTTAATTTGGGGGTCCTCATAAAAAATATCAGATGGGCTTTCTTCGGAGACATCAATATATTCCGAAAGAGGCTCAGCCGAAGCGCCTGTTTCATTATTTATATAGCATTTAACCGACATATTTATATGTAATATATCAGGATTATTTTGCAACTGCTCTAAAATTGTTATAGCAACCTTACCAAAGCTTTCGTTAATTACAGATACCGTTGTTATTTCGGGGTAAAACTTTGAAACAATATGAGTTTGCCCATAACTAATTATACGAATATTTTCTATTGGATATTTATGTTCCTTTAGTTTATTAATCAAGTGAATGGCAGCATAATTATGAGTACAAATCACGCAATCATAATTATTTATGTTCACAATAAACTCTTCAAAGCATTTATCTAATCCAATTTTATTGTGATATATATCATTTTCAGAGGTTGGTAAAATATGCCTTTGTAAAAAGCAGTTTTTCCTTGCTATATCGGGAGCAGATTCAATGCTTATCCCATACAAAGCGGGTGCTTTTTTATTTGCTTTTTTCAAAAATTTCATAATTCTTAACATCGAATATTCAATATTAGGAGTAATGGAGCTATAAATACCCGGTATAGAATTAAGAAGCTGCAATGAAATAACAATTGGATGAATTTTTTTAGCATCACACTCTGCTATTGTTTTGGTTATTAATGAAATATTGGTTGAAATAAATATAAGATATGTTTTTTCATTTTCAGCAGATATGTTTAAAAGAGAGTCTATGACCTGATATGAAATGCGTTTTTTGCGCAAATTTTCCTTTACTTCTTTACAAATTAGCTCGCAACTGGTTGTATTTTTGAATTGAGGCTCCAACATAACAAATAAACGCATAAAATCCCCCCTTAATTCTGCTTATTTTTATAATACCATATTTCCTCTTATAATTAAATAGTTTTAACCTTTTATTTTTTGGCTTTTATATTCATTTTTTGTAAGATATGTCCATTTTTAAAAAAAATAACAAAAAATAGAGCAGCTGCAAAACACAACTGCTCAAAATTCCTGATATATAATTAGTTTAAGTTATTATTAAAACCTAAAGCTCAAATCTAACCTGATGTCCTGCGGGTTTGTATTTAGTATATTTTACCCCTGCTGCATCAAACATTTTTTTAGAAGCAACAACACTATCAGTAGAAGAGTATTTATCCTCTAAATAAACCACCTCTCTAATTCCGATTTGAATAATGGCTTTTGCACATTCGTTGCAAGGAAATAATGTGCAATATACTCTGCAGCCCTTTAAAGAGCCACCCCTAAAATTCAAAATAGCATTAAGTTCGGCGTGGCAAACATAAGGATATTTGGTATTAAGGTTTTCACCGCACCTATCCCAAGGAAAAACATCATCTGAACAACCACAAGGCATACCGTTATAGCCAACAGACATAATTCTATTTTCGTCATTAACTATACAAGCGCCAACTTGAGTTCCGGGATCCTTACTGCGCCCTGCCGAAAGCATAGCCACTCCCATAAAATATTCATCCCAACATAAATAACCTTCGCGTTTCATAATATACTGCCTCCTCTAAAAATTTATGCCTTATTAGGCAATTTAATTCTTTTTTTATTTGCAAAATTAATAAAAAACAAAATTGTAAACATTGAAAATGGAACCAAAGCGGTAACTAAAAAGCCAAACTGTATTCCCGCTTGACTACCTGAAAGATTAAAAACCTTTGCAAATTTATCTGCAACACCATTTGATGTTGAAAAATCAGAAATAAATCCTAAAATCCAAGGTACTATAGCACAACCCAAATCGCCAAACATAGCCAAAACGCTAAAAAGCGATGCCCCGCTACCTTTGAATTTTTCTGCCGCACTACTAAAAACTCCCGGCCACATAACGCTTACCGAAATTCCGCATATAGCACACGAAATTATAGTTAATACCGCACTGTTTGAAAAAGCCACAACTAAATATGTGCCTGTACAAACCAATGCAAACACCATAATAATTAAATCGGGGCGAATTTTCTTACCGCAAAGGGCATATAACACCCTGCCAATACCCATAAAAATAGCAAAAGTACAGGGACCTAAAATATCTCCAATCCACTTTTCAACGGAAAATCCCGTTTCAACAAAAAATGAAGTCCACTGAACCATAGTAAGCTCCGAAGCGCCTGCACAAAACATCAAAATCAAAAACAAATAGAATTGTTTATTCTTTAACACGCTTTGCAACTTAAAAGAGCGATTTTTATCCCCTTCTAATTCCAAAATGGGAGCCACGCTGAATAAAACCGTATTAATAGCAGGTAAAATAGCCCAAAAGAATGGAATGTAAAGCCAATTTTCTCTGCCCCAAAATAGTAAAAGAAGTGTTGTGATAATGACTGTAGCCGCCTGTCCCCAACAATAAAAGGAATGTAAAAAGCTCATACTTCCAGCCTTGTTTTTGCTGGGCAACGCTTCACAAATTGGGCTAATAAGCACCTCAATAAAACCACTGCCTATAGCCAGAAAAATTATGGCAACAACAAGCCCGCTATAGGGATGAATAATATTTGGCAAAGCACCTAAAAAAACAAACCCCATAAAAGAACAAGCTTGTGCCAAAACAACACATTTTTTGTAACCGATTTTAGGTACGATATAAATAGAAAGAAAATCAACAATTAATTGTGAGAAGAAGTTAATAAACACTAAACGACCAAGCTCTTCTTGTGTAAGATTAAAGGGCTTGGAATTAAAAATAATAAATAAAATGGATGTAAGATTATTAACAACGGCTTGAATTGCATAACCTAAATAACAAGCCGATTTTGTTAAAGTATATTTATGATTCATTTTTATTCACCAATAGGCTAAGTAGTTCCTCAGCTGTAGAAACAGTTTCCCTTGCACCGAATTTTATAAGCTCATTTTTTTCGCGAAATCCCCACAAAACGCCTATAGGAAATACACCCGCATTTACACCTGCCGCAACATCCATACCCGAATCTCCAACAAAAGCACATTCCGAAGGATTAACATTTAGCTCCTTCATAGCCATAAAAATTCCTGTTGGATCAGGCTTAGCGGGTATCCCTTCACGAAGTCCCAAAATATAATCAAAAGCATTGCCAAAAAGCTTTTTTAACACCTTTTCAGCCATTTCCTGAGCCTTATTGGTAACAACACCTATCTTTATTCCGTTTTTCTTTAGAATGTCTACAAGTTCAATAATCCCATCATAAGCAACCGTTTTATTATTATAGTTTTTAGAGTAATAGTCCATAAACATATCTTTAAGTTCAAAAACTATTGAGCTTGAAGCATATTCATTTGGAAGAGCGCGCTCAATCATCTTTAAAATGCCATCACCTGCAAAATATTTATAACATTCAGTATTATGTATAGGAAAACCTTTTTGCTTTAAAACATAATTTACAGAGTCGGCTAAATCCCCCAAAGTATTTGCCAAAGTGCCATCTAAATCAAATAAAACTGCACTGAACTTCATTTTTTCACCTACGAAACTTTAACTTTCTTATTCATTATAATTCAAATGACTAATATTTTCAATACCTTTTAACAGAACTTATTAAAATAAAAACGAAAATGGATTAAAAATACTTGAACAGCCCGAAATCCTTATTTATATAGCTAAAAAACATAAATGCCAGAGCATTCAAACTCGAGCCAGCCTTAAATGGATATTTCGTGGCATCTTTTGGCTCATCGAACTTCATAGTATGTGTTTCAAAATCTGGTTCAAGTTTAAATGTTCTGGCTAATTTTAACTACTTATATTCTATAACATTTTAAATAAAATAGCAACTGAAAATTAAAATGTTGATTTTTGCAGATAATAGTGATACAATCAAGTTACCACATAACATTTTAATATTTGGCAAACAATATAAGTGTGTATTTTTATCTATTGGTAAAAGTGCAGGCTCTATTTTCGCATACTTTATTGTTTGTCTGAAAATGTTGTGTGGTAGCAATGTGAGTCGCATTTTTCGGTGTGTGTGACTTTCGTTGCACACACTTTTTTATTATAAGGAGAATAAAAAATGAAAAATATGTTTTCAGGAAATCAAGAAAAGAAAATACCAAAGAATTTTAAGGCTTGTTACGAAACAGATAGCATCACAAAAAATCTATGGCTATGGTGTGAAAGATTAGAAAAATTAGGTGCGGTGCTATTTTGGATAATACTTATTTCGGGTATTATAATGGCAATAACATCATCATATTCAGTATCTGTAGAAGAAACAACTCATGGTACATACTACACTTGGACAGAATCTGAAACAATAACAACTTTTGAGTGGGATATTTTCGTAGTTTCAATTATAGAAACTGCTTTATATGCCTTTATTGAATACTGTGTTTATCACGTTTTGGCTTTATTGATTGCTTCACTAGCTTCAATTGTACAACATACTAAAATCACAGCAAATATTTCACTTTATACATCTGCACAAGCAGAAGGAATCACCGAAGATTATGAAGAACCTATGGAAGAAGAAAAAACTGTGGAAAAAGAAAATGATGAAACAGTAAAAACAGGCGAAAATTAACTTGTAATAAACAAGTTAAAAATCAACATAAAAATAGAGTCAAACAAAAAAAGGGGCGATTAGTTTCGCTCCCTTTTTGGTTTTAATATTGAATTTTATAACCTAATAAATCAGCATGAAGTGTTCGTCGTAAGACGGTATGTAATCAATCCGAAGCTCTAACATACAAAGCTTTCGCCTTGATGCCATACCGTTTGCAATGCAAACGGATTACATCCTCGCCAATGCGAGATTACATACCAATCCTTCAGATTGGATAAAAATAAAGCACTTCGAAAGAAATGCTTTATTTTTTGGTGCGAGTAGCGTTATAGTAATCAAGCGTAAACCCGCATGAATACTGGGTTTTTCGCAGTCAAAAACAGTACAAAGGTCTTGATTGCTATAAATAAGTAGAAATATAAATTATAGTGAACTGGTATGTCAAGTGCTTTTTTAGGATATTTCTTTTACTTCATCGCATATGTATTTATTTGGTTTTGAGCAATGCATTTTGAGTATATATTCATGATTATCATTATACTTGTCTTTGCATGTCATATACGCAAGCAAAATCAGATTATCTGCATCCTTAATTTCAGGAGAATCAAGGTTTATTTTAAATTCACTATTGGAATCCAAAGCTGCAGTTTTATATATTTGCCTTGATTCCCACATTGTTGTATCATTTGATTTTATGCGAATATCGTAAACCTTGATATCGTAAGAAATATTTTTTGAATAATTCTTAATTGCAAACCCAAGTTTAACTGCAAATCCAAAACAACTTCTAAAGTGCATACTGAATTTTGGCATATTCTCGATATATTCTTTTTCTTCTAGCAACGCTGCCTTTTTATCAGCTTCTTCTTTTATTATGTGGTTTTGGTACAAGGCTAACGCACCTAAAATTACCGTACCTAAAAAAGAAAGAACTGCGCCGTAGTACCCCAAAGCATCACCAGCAGACCATTCCGCCTGAAACACATTGATATTAGTATCTGCTTTGAATAACAGATTTATGGCAAATGGCACACCTATTAATGCAATAAGAATTAATACGCATATTATAATAAATAACGCTTTATGCTTTTTTATCCACTCAAACATACTAAACCTCTTTGTTTTTTGTTTTTCTACAAATAGGACAACCGTTCCCTTTGTGCCTATTGCCTATCATCGCTTGCCATTCATGCCATTTTTACATTTCCACCAGACTGTTTCATGACTGTTAGGCGTTACATCCGCGGGCGTTAATCCATTGTTTTTCTCATGATGCCATTCTGCTGCCAAATTTGGATTTACTGTCTGCAAATCATTAAAGCCCTTTAACACTTTTTTGCCTGCGCAATACGGACATCCGCGTCCGCTGTGTCTATCAGCTATCGATACTTGCCATTCATGGCCATTTTTACATTTCCACCAGACTTTTAAGTGGCTATTAGGAGTTACTTCCATAGGTGATAGTCTGTTGTTTTTTTCAAAATTCCACTCTTTAGCTAAAGTCGGATTAACTGTTTGCAAATCGTTATAGCCATTTAATACTTTTTTACCAGCACAATATGGACATCCGTTTCCATTATTTCTTTCTTTTATTGTCGCTTGCCACTCGTGACCCTTGCTACATTTCCACCATACCTTTTTATGGCTATTTGCTGCAAAATGTTCTGGTCTTAAATCACCGTTCTTTTCGGAATTCCATTCTTTCGCTATCTCTGGATTAGAAAATAATAGGGAAGTTTCTTTTTCTGAATATTCCCGCAAATTTTCTATGGCAATATTGTCTCTTTTAATGTCAACATCTACGTTAGTTTCGGTGATTTCACTTAAAAGAAGTTCAAGTATTTTTGATAGATCTTTTTGACTCCTTTGAACAACATAATCTATAGAACTGTCATTAAGAGGCGGTAGCCCTTCTCTTATTCGATATAGTTTAATTCCATCGTTTACGCAATTACGGTTTTTTATCAGATCTTGTTTCGTTTTGTTTTGGTGCCAAAAATACCCATCATATTCAATGGCAACTTTTTTGGATGGAATATAAACGTCTAACTCGTATCCTCTTTCTTTATAAGAATGGATTGTTTCTAAACCAAATTTTTCAAGATAGAAAACTATAGCATATTCGGGGAAAGAAGTGTTTTGTTCAGAATGACATATAGGACAGCCATTCCCTCTATTTCTACTACCTATTGTTGCTTGCCACTCGTGGCCTTTGTTACAAATCCACCATACTTTTTTATCACTATTAGGCCTTACGTCCATAGGTGTTAATCCAATGTTTTTCTCATAGTTCCATTCTTTTGCCAAAGTTGGGTTAACGGTTTGTAAATCATTTACACCTTTAACAGTATGTCGCCTTGAACAGTATGGACATCCAATTCCGTTATTTCTACTATTTATTGTCGCTTGCCACTCGTGTCCACCGCTGCACTTCCACCATATTTTTTTATTGCTGTTAGGCATTACATCCATAGGTGTTAATTCGTTGTTTTTTTCATAATTCCATTCGTTTGCTACAGTTGGATTAACCGTTTGCAAATCAGTTTCACCTTTAATGACGTATCGGCCAGAACAATACGGGCATCCTCGCCCATCATTTCTGCTACCTATTGTTGCTTGCCACTCGTGGCCTTTGATACATTTCCACCAAACTTTTTGCCCGCTATTGGGCATTACTTCTGCAGGTGTTAATCCATTGTTCTTTTCATAATGCCATTCTTTTGCTAAAGTTGGATTAACCGTTTGCAAATCATTATATCCTTTTAAAACTTTTTTGCTTGAACAATATGGACATCCGCGCCCATTATTTCTATCCGCTATACTCGCTTGCCATTCATGCCCACAGGGACCAAGCCACCATGCTTTGCGATGACTATTTATGGTAACGTCTTTTGGGGTAAAATCGCTGTTTTTTGAGGGATGCCATTGCAAAGCGATTTCGGGTGAAAGTGTAGATAAATCATTATATCCAACAAGCACTTTTCTTCCAGAGCAAATAGGACATTGATTCCCAGCAACGCGACTGTAGCAAGCTGCTTGCCATTCATGTCCTTTGTCACATTTCCACCATACTTTCTTTCCGCTACCAAGAGTTAATTGCGATGGGGTAATATCTTTATTTCTTTCCCAGTTCCATTCTGCCATTAGTTCGGCATTATCAATTACATATTTCTTTTCTGCCATAACCTTGGCACCTCGCTTTTAAAATTATTACTTATAAATTATACCATAAAATTTTCCAATAGTAAATATGCACTGTTTTATGATAACAACAAACAAGAAAGGAGTGATGTTATTTGTTTGTTTAATATTTTTGAATCAGTAAAAATTCGACTGGAGAATGTGAGAAAACGTATAAATACTGGGTTTTAATATCAAGGCGAAGCCTTGTATATCGTCAAAACGTTAGTTTTGCATATCATCAGTGGCAAAGCCACTGTATCTCATCAAGCCGATAGAGATATGCACACCTATGGTGTGATGATATACGCCGCATAAATGCGGCAATGATATACACGCTATCGCGTGATGATATACCAAGCCTATCGGCTTGAATAAAAAATCCGCCGACAAAGTCGACGGATTTTTGGTCCGAGTGACAGGAGTCGAACCTGCGGCCTCTTGAACCCCATTCAAGCGCTCTACCAAACTGAGCCACACCCGGAAATAACATATTTGATATTTATGTTGTGAAAAAAATCACCAAGAATTATACTAACACATCTTGAAAGAAAAATCAAGTGTTTTTTTGAATAATTTTAAAAATTTTACCTATTTTTACAAAATTATTCAGCCGCCGATAAAACAGCGGCTGAAAATACCGCAAAATCACAAAAATTACTCTACGAAACCGGACTGAACTAACTCAACCAACTGATCTACAGCATCCTTTTCGTCGCCACCGTCAGCACTAATACGAATGGAAGTGCCACCGATGATACCAAGAGAAAGAACACCGAGAAGGCTTTTAGCGTTAACACGACGCTCATCCTTTTCTACCCAAATAGAAGACTTAAATTCATTAGCTTTTTGGATAAAAAATGTTGCGGGGCGAGCACGAAGGCCGCCTTGATTCTGAACTACTACATCCTTAACATACATAGCGAAAACCTCATCTTTCACGCAAAGTTGACAAATTATTTACAAACTAACCAACAATATTATGTCCCACTTGGGATAATCTAATTATACCACAATATATCGTGCCGTCAACTAAAAATCACTACAAAATTATAACTTCTCCCAATTTGATAAACAAAAAATGAATAAAATATTCTTGTTTGTGTAAAATTGCTAAAAACTATTTAAAAATTTTATATAAGAGTTTGAGCAAAAGCCGTTTATCCTATATATTTTATACTATGCTGTTAATAACATTTAGTTATTTTAATTGATTTAAATATTTTTTGTCACTCTCTGTAAGCACGGCGGTTTCTAACATTTCAGGGCGTTTTTTAAGGGTAGTTTCAAGGGATTTTTCTCTGCGCCATTTGGTGATATTTGCGTGATGACCTGAGAGTAGAATTTCAGGTACCTCTCTACCCTCCCAATTAGCAGGACGGGTATACTGAGGATATTCCAAAAGCCCATTCCAATGACTTTCCTCACTAAAGCAAACATCATCCGATAAAACACCGGGCAAAAGTCTTGAAACTGCATCAGCCACGGCTACAGCGGCTATTTCTCCGCCTGTTAAAACAAAATCGCCTAAGGAAATTTCTTCATCCACGCATTTTTCCAAAACGCGCTCATCCACACCCTCGTAATGACCGCAAAGAAGAACAAATCTATCAAGCTTTGAAAGCTCAATAGCCTTTTCCTGATTAAAGGTTTTTCCTTTTGGAGATAAGTAAATAACTCTAGGTTTTTCTTCACTATCACCTATTACAGCATTTAAACAGTCATTAATTGGTTGAGCCGACATAACCATTCCCATACCGCCGCCGTAGGGTGCGTCATCCACACGATTGTGCTTATCTAAGGTATAATCCCTGATGTTATGACAAGCAATTTCAACCTTATTTTCTTTTCGCGCTCTGCCGATTATGCTCTCACCCAAAAAGGCTTCGCACATTTCGGGAAAAATAGTTAAAATATCTATTTTCATAAATTAATCCTCAAAAATACCCTTTAAGGGACGAATTAAAACCTTGTTTTCATCAATATTTACATTTATAACAACATCATCAATTACGGGGATTAGGTATTCCTTGCCACCGCGGGTAATATGCCAAACATCATTAGCACCCGTTTTTGAAACATCAGAAATTTCACCTAATAAATTTTCGGTATCAACATCATAAACCTTAGAACCAATCAGGTCGCTTATTAGATACTGACCTGCTTCTAATTTAAGGTCCTTGCGTTCAATGTATAAAACCTTTCCGCGCAAGGCTTCGGCGTCATCCATAGAATTAACGCCGTCAACCTCCATAATAACAACATTACCGTGTGGCTTTGATGTTTTTATTTTAATAGGCTGATACTCTCCCCCGTTTTTCAAATACAATTTTTTAAATTGACATAAAAAATCGGGAGAATCGCACCAAGGTTGAACGCGAAGTCCACCACGCACACCGTGAGTACCAACGAATTTACCTGTTTCAATATAATCCTTTTTCATTAAAAACTCCCCTTTTATTATTTTGCGGTGGAAAGTCCTTCGTACCCAAAAAATGTTGGATAAAAAGGATTTTCCGCCGCTACTGAAAATAGCGACGGAAACTTAAATCTAGTCAATCTCAACTGCAACCTTTTGACCGTTTCTGTTAGCTGCTGCGCGCATAACTGTGCGGATAGCCTTTGCGATACGGCCCTGCTTGCCGATAACACGACCCATATCATCCTCAGCTACATGAAGATGATAAACGATAACGCCCTCTTCGTTGGGCTCGTCAACTGTTGCGGTAACGGCATCGGGATTTTCAACCAAGCCTGCTGCCATTGCGATTAAAAGTTCTGTCATAATAATTCTCCTTGAAATGCTGTGCGATTAGTCTAAAAACACCTTAGACTAATATGGGTTTATGGGTTTATGCTTGAACGGTTATTAGAGAACACCGTTTTTCTTGAGCAAAGCCTTAACAGTATCGGTAGGCTGTGCGCCGTTACCAATCCAAGCCTTTGCTTTTTCACCGTCAATTTTAACTACTGCGGGTTCCTTAGTGGGATCGTAGTAACCGATTTCCTCAATAAATCTACCGTTACGGGGAGATCTGGAATCAGCAACAACAACGCGGTAGAAAGGAGCCTTTTTAGCGCCCATACGACGAAGTCTGATTTTTACTGCCATTTTGTTACACCTCACTTAACAAATATTCTTTATATATTCAAAGAACATCCCTTTTGGAATACTTCTGTGAACAACTAACCTAAAATCCGCCAAATCCGGGAGGAAGACCAAAGCCCTTACCCATTCGGCGCTTACCGCCTTTGGAATTCATTTGTTTGAACATTTTTTTCATTTGCTCATACTGTTGAAGAAGTCTGTTAACATCCTCAACCTTAACGCCTGAACCCGCCGCTATTCTGCGTTTGCGTGAAGCGTTAATAATATCAGGCTTAGCGCGTTCCTTCTTGGTCATTGATTTAATAATAGCCTCAATACGAAGCATTTGCCTATCATCAATATCCACATCACGGAGTTTACGCTCCATACCAGGAATCATAGACATAAGGCTTTTTATAGAGCCCATTTTTTTAATGCTTTCAAATTGAGCAAGTAAATCGTTCATATCGAACTTGTTTTCAGCAAGACGCTTTGCGGTTTCTTCTGCCTGTTTTTCATCAAGCTCGTGCTCAGCCTTTTCAATAAGGGAAAGCATATCACCCATACCAAGAATACGGGATGCCATACGGTCGGGATGAAATTCATCCAAATCATCAAGCTTTTCGCCAACACCTGCATAAATAATGGGTTTACCTGTAACCGCGCGAACCGAAAGCGCCGCACCGCCACGGGTATCACCATCAAGCTTGGTTAAAATAACGCCGTCGATTTCGAGCAAATCGTTAAATGCCTTTGCAACATTAACTGCATCCTGACCTATCATAGAATCTATAACAAGTAAAATGTTGTTAACCTCAACCGACTTAGTGATTCGGGTAAGCTCTGCCATAAGGTCATCATCAATATGAAGACGGCCTGCGGTATCTAAAATAACATAGTCGTGACCGTAATCCCTTGCGTGTTTAACGGCGGCTACGGCTATTTTTTCGGGCTTTTCGGTACCCATTTCAAAAACGGGAACCTCTGCTGCGGCACCAACAACCTTTAACTGCTCAATAGCGGCGGGACGATAAATATCGCAGGCAACAAGCATTGGTCTGTGACCCTCTGCCTTTAGCTTTTTAGCCAGCTTTGCGCTGTGTGTGGTTTTACCCGAACCCTGAAGACCGCACATTAATATAACGGTAGGAATTTTAGATGCAGTTTTTAGCCTTGTGTGCTCACCGCCCATTAAGGCGGTTAATTCATCACGAACAATTTTTATTACCATTTGCGCAGGAGTAAGGCTTTCCATAACCTTTTCGCCCACGCACTTTTCAACTAGTGTATTAGAAAAATCTTTTGCTACTTTATAGTTAACGTCTGCCTCTAATAAAGCCAAACGAACCTCGCGCATTGCGGTTTTAACATCACTCTCGGTAAGCTTACCCTTGGAGCGAAGCTTTTTAAAGGCAGCAGCAAGTTTATCTGAAAGACCTTCAAATGCCATAAATTAAATTCGCTCCCTTCAACTAATTGTTTTTTCAAAATCACCCAAAAGTGATTTTATGTTATTTAAATTACCTTGTTCTAATTCCTTGTTCATTAAATCTATAAGTCTCAGTTGCTCTTTATTTCTACTGTAAAGACCAAGTGTTTGCTCTATTTTTAAAAGCTCTTTTTCGGCACGCTTTATAACATCCATAGCGCCCTGACGAGAGCCACCTTCATTTTCGGCGATTTCGGATAAGGATAAATCGTCAAAATAATAAAGCTCTAAAAGACGGGACTGTTTTTCGGTAAGGAGTCTGCCGTAAAGCTCCAGCAGGTCACATATCAAAAGATTTTTTGACAAATCATCACCGCCAAACATACTTTCTCTTTTAAACCCTAAGCATTATACCACACTATATATGTGGTGTCAAGTTTTTTTCTTGACAGGCGTAAATTTTTTCAATTTTCTATTAAAATTACATTAATTTTAATTACAATTACGCACAATTTGTTTATTTGTGCTACAAATTGTAGTTTAAATCAAATAAAAAAATGCAAGTTTTACACGCATTTAAATAAAATATATATTTTTAACTTGAAAAAAGAGATATTTCATCATATAATTAAAATATATTTTTAAATGAGGTTTGTATAATGAATTTTAAAAAGCTAATTTGTTTTTTTATTTGTATAATTTTATCACTGATATGCTTTACGGGGTGCGGTGACGATGGGGATTATGTTCTTTATTTTGAGCTTGACTCAGCCCCCAAAACCCTTGACCCCCAATTAGCCAGCAGCACATCCGAAGAAATTTTAATCAAAAATCTATTTGAAGGACTAATGCGCGAAAACGCTAAGGGAGAAATTGTAAAGGGCGCGGCTAGTGACTATACGGTATCCTCCGACGGCAAAACCTACACCTTTACTCTAAGAGAGGGTGCAAAATGGTCGGACGGTCAACCCCTTACTGCTAATGACTTTGTTTTTGCTTTTGAAAGGGCGGTTAATCCAAAAAACAAAGCTCCATATGTTGCTTCACTTTATAGCATAGTGGGTGCTAAGGATATTTCAGAAGGGAAAGCCACAAAAGGGCTTGGGGTAACCTCTCTTAACGATAACGCCATTACAATTGAGCTTGACTCCCCCGACCCTAACTTTTTACGCACACTCACAACATCCATTTGTATGCCCTGTCGCAAGGATGTTTACAACAAAGCCAAAGGTCAATACGGAATTGTTTTAGACAGAATTGTTACTAACGGCTCTTATAAAATACGATTTTGGGAAAAGGAAGAAAAATTCTCCTTTAGAATTAATAAATTTGCCGACTACAACGGAGATTTTTCTGCCGAAGCCACCGCCGTTATATTTAATGTTGGGGAGTCCTTAGGCAGAGCCACAAAAATTGATGAAGACAATTTAGATATGGGA
Source organism: Oscillospiraceae bacterium (assembly GCA_015065925.1). Lineage (GTDB taxonomy): Bacteria > Bacillota > Clostridia > Oscillospirales > Acutalibacteraceae > UMGS1279. The sequence continues at coordinate 974 of SVPL01000014.1, read as the reverse complement.
TTTGTAAATATCTCAGAAACAAGCGATAAAAGTAATCTTTTTACATACGAAAAAAGCAGTTATGTTCTTTTAATTAACAAAAATTCAACCCTTGGCTCAAAGAATTTCAGAATGGCTTTTGCAAAATCCATTCACCGCAACCGCCTTAAAAATGAGCTTGGGAAATCGCTTAATGAATCTGCCAGCCTTATTCCAAACACCGTACTTTTAAACGATACTGCCCTATCATCACAAATAACCAATACGGTTCCACCCGAATACGACCCAAACGAAGCACATTCCCTTTATATTGCGGGTTCAAAAAGCGTTAAACAAATGCCCCAAAAAATAGATATTTTGTATTTTGGCAATTCAGATATTGAAGAGCTTTCCTTACTTGTTGCAGAAAATATGCAACAAGCCTTAGGCGCAGTTGTTAACGCTACACCTACTAATTCCCAAGCCGAGTTGGATAATATAATATCAAGCGGCGAATACACCCTTGCAATAGTTCCAATAACTGCAACAAGCAATACCCCATCACAATTTTTTGAAGCCTTTACCCAAGACGGAAATAACAACATATTCGGTTTTGGGGATAAAAAATATGATGAAGCAGTTTCAAAGATTACACCAAATGCAGATGAAAATACAGTCATCAATGCATCCGAAACGGCTATTAAAACCTTGATAAGCGACATTTCAATTATTCCCCTTGCAATGCATTTAGAGGCTTTTGCCTACAGCAAGGAATTTACCTGCCCTACCATTTCACCCTTTGGCGGAGTTATTGATTTAGCACTGGTCAGAAAAAATAAATAATTTTTAAAGGAGTACAGACCTAAAATGAAGTCTGTACTCCTTTTTTAATTAGCGTCTTTAGACCGTTGCGTGTTACGACACGCAACAATAAACCACCTGCTATGCGGGTGGGTAACAAAGGTTATACCAAAAACATCACCAATCAGTTACAATAAAGTTGTTCAGGCTTATTG
>SVPL01000013.1 GCA_015065925.1 Oscillospiraceae bacterium | reverse complement strand
ACGGGCGAGGAAGACTATGATACAACATATTACGGACAGATATATAATTCCGATTACGAAGTAATATCCTATCAAAATGAGGAATTGTACAGTGACAGTCATTTTTATGTTGAGGGCGATTTAACAGCAGGTGAAACATATTATCTTGATACTACTATGCTGTGGTACTGGGAGTCTTCACCCGAAACCTATGATGTTACAATATGCGAAATTCTGCCTATCAGTAAACTTACAATCGCCCCCACAGACGGAACGGTTGCGGGAGTTAATGAAGATTTGCACTGTGAACTTATCATAGAACCCGAGGTTCACAGAACCGAGGAGATAACCTGGTATTTCGAGCCTGAGCGCGTTGGAAGAATTGAATACAGCGGTAATTGGGGCGCTTCAATCGAGCTTCACTCTCCGGGTATTGCTGAGGTTACCGCCGTTGCAGAGAGTGGCGCAAGCGCATCTTATACTGTTACCTGTGAGGGCGAGCTTCCTGAGCTTGAAACCAATGTTACACATAACGCATATATAGAGTATAACGGCGAAAGCCATTCTTATTACTTTACAGCCGACGAGGAAGGTCAGTATGGTATTCTGTCCCGTGGCAACCTTGACCTTAAAGCTGCAATTTACGAGCTTGATGATATAGAGCCTCTCAAGCAAGAAACAGGAAAAGGCGAGAAGGATAATTTTAATCTGCAATTTTACAACCTTGAACCGGGCAAAAAATATATAGTTGAGGTAACAACCGATTACCCCGAAGATGATTATGATGACCATTCGGGCGAATATGAAATAATGGCATATAAATGCACCGATGAGATTGAGGGTGTAAAATTATCTGTTGGTGATACCTACACAGTTTACACAGAGGATGAAGATTATACATTTAGCGCCTCCCTTATCCCCGAAACTGCTAATCAATCCGCCCTTGAATATGCAATATGGAGGCTTGAAGGTGATGATATCGGTTATCAAACCATTTATGGCAGAAGCTTTGCAGCGTATAGGTTTTACGAGGCAGGTACAGCAACCTTGACCGTTAGCATTGATGATTTGGAAATCGCCGATTCATGTATTATCACAAGTAAAGAGGCTGGATATAGCACTATTCTTTTAGACGAGGTAAAAACCGTTAATGCAAGCGGGCATTACAGCGAGGGTTGGTTTAAATTTGTTCCCGAAGAGGATGGAGAATACACCTTCTATTCGACGGGAGACGCCGATATTGATATGTATTCAAATGACAATTACTGTGACTACGATTCGGGATATAATTATAATTTTATGTATACCATAGAGCTTTCAGCGGGTGAAGAATTTATCTTTGAATGTGTGCCTTATGCTTATGAGGATGGGGATAAATATTATGTATCGGTTTGCAAAGCGCATCGTGCCGAAAGCGTTACAATTATTGAAGATCGCAATAATATAAACGAGATTGGAAAGTATATTAATTTTTACCTTAAATTGGGTAACGGCGGTGCCTATTATGACCGATTGTATGAACTTGATTGGAGTATAAGTGATCGAAGTGTTGCAGAATTTTCGTATTATTATGATGACGGTTCTGTTGAACTTTATATCTGCGGTGAGGGCGTAACAACACTTACTGTTACCACACCCGAAGGCTTTAGCGATTCCTTTGATATTTATGTAGGCGTTGAGCCACCCCAAGAAGAAATAATTCCAGGCGACATTGACGGCACAGGGGTAGTAGATTTAAGCGATGTTACCAACATTGCGCGATATTTTGCAGGTTGGGATGTTGATGTGAATGAGTCTGCCCTTGACGTAGACGGTGATGGATTAGTTAATCTTAACGACCTTATACACCTAGCCCAATATGTAGCCGGTTGGGATGTTGAACTTCATTAATATAATAAATATCATAAAATAATCTACCCCGATATGTGATTATCCGTCGCATATCGGGGAACTTTTTGCATATTAAACACTATAATGCGCGTTTTTGTGCATAAATGTTGACAAACTGCGTATAATATGGTATAATTCAAGCGAAAGATATGTTTATTTTGAATTTGGAGGTTATATTATGGCAACTGCAAGAATTAATTTAACTGTTGATGAAAAAACCAAGGAAGAAGCATTAAAATTGTTTGAAATGTTTGGTATGGATGCTTCAACCGCAGTTAATATGTTTTTCAAAAAGGTAATACAAACAAAAGCCATTCCTTTTGAAATTTCTGTTGCTGATGTTCCCCAAAAAACTACTTATGATATGTCTAAGGAAGAATTTATGGGTAGAGTGCAGTCAGCAATTAATAACAGAACTGTTTAATAGTTGGGGTTTAAAAAATGGATAAAAAACCAATAGTTTTAGTGTTTGCAGGACCGAACGGCTCGGGAAAATCAACCATAACAAAAGGTTTTGATATTATTGGTGAATATATTAATGCTGATGAAATAAAAAAGCAGAAAAATTTTACCGATTTAGAAGCAGCTAAGTATGCAACTGAGCTTCGTGAGGATGCAATAAAAAATAAGCGGGACTTTACCTTTGAAACGGTTTTATCATCACATCGCAATGTTGAATTGCTAAAAAATGCGAAGGCTTCAGGTTATCAAATAGAAGTTATTTTTGTTTTGACCTCTAACCCTGAGATAAATGTACTCAGAGTGGCTAATCGTGTAAAAAACGGCGGTCACGATGTGCCAAAAGATAAGATTGTTAGCAGATATTATAAATCGCTTGATAATTTATCAAAGCTTTTAAAAATTGCAGATGTTATGTGGGTTGTGGATAATAGTACCGAAAATGCCGAGCTTATTATTTATTCAAAGAATAGTAAAATTTCAATAAATAAAACTGCGCTTTGGAATGAAGACAGAATCAATAAACTTATTTTAGGAAACAATGATTTAAGTATTTAAAGCTCCACCCCCGATATGTGATTATCCGTCGCATATCGGGGGTGTTTTGTAAAATTTATAATTCCTTCATTTTTTCAGGGAAATCCAAATAATTATCAATGGTAATATAATTAAAATCCGATTTATAAACCGCCTCGTCGTTACCGCCAAGCCCATAATCGTCACCAACATAAACAACCTCACTATGCTCAAGTCCGTTTTCCTTGCAATAGCGGTCAAGGGCATAATATTTATCAAAGGGCTTTGGCGCCATATCAAAGGAGGAGCTTCCGCCTACAAACACTACATAATCAGGGAAGGCATCTACAACCTCACTGTAAAACGCTCTGCGTTTTTTGCGGTCGGGGTCAAAGGCTAATTTGTCATTTATATCTGCCTTGGTACCAAGAATAGGGAAGGTAAGGCACCCCGATGGATGATATTCTACATTATCACCCTTAAATTCGGTAAATCCGTGTTTTTGGCGAAGCGCGGTAATTTTTTGTTCTATTTCTTGCTTGTTTTGGGTTTGAACCGCTTCATCACGTACCATAACAATATCTTTGGTATTTTCATCATATTTTGCATATTGCATACCGTAATTGCCGATTATATCTATAGGAAAATGCTCCATTTGGTCAAAAATTCTGCGACATTGCCCCGCGCCCACCATTAAAAGCTTGTATTTTTTGCTAAGTCTTTCAAGCTCGGCGCGGTTTTCTTTTGATAGCTTACTTTTGTGTTGGGTTAAAGTTCCGTCTAAATCAAAAGCAATAACCTTTATGTTTGTCATATATATCACTCCCTGATTATATTTTAATACTTCTTGACCATAAGTTCAATAAAATATTTGAATTTGAAGAATTTTGCAAAATAATCAAAAACAAGCAAAATAAAAAGATATAATTGTATAAAAAAATAATCTTATAGCACTTGACATAATTGTCGTTTTTTAGTATAATATTTAAAGCAAATATTTAAGGTTTTAAGTTCATCCATTCCGCATTTTTTCGGGATGGGTGAATTTGTGAAAATATGTAAAGGATGGTGCCCGTATGAAAATGTTTTTAAAAGATGCCTTAATTTATAAAGACGGCAATTTTTTAAAACAAGATTTACTGCTTGATAACGGTCATATTATCCCTTCCGGCGCGCCCACCGCGGACGGCGAGTCAGCTATTCCCTTTTTAAATAATTTGTTTATTTTTCCCGGTTTTGTTGATGTTCACGTACATCTTCGAGAGCCGGGATTTATTATGAAAGAAACCATTGAAAGCGGAACCTTAGCATCGGCAAGGGGTGGATATACCACCGTTTGTTCAATGCCAAACTTAAACCCGCCCCCCGACTGTATGGAAAACCTGAATTTGCAACTGGAAAGAATAAAAGCAACAGCCCATATAAATGTTTTACCCTTTGGAACCATTACAAAAGGTCAAATGGGTGAGGAGCTTGCTGATATGGATGCTATGGCTCCCTTCGTTGCGGGATTTTCGGATGACGGCAGGGGAGTGCAGTCTGAGGAGCTTATGCTAAAAGCAATGGAAAAAGCAAAGTCCTTAAACAAAATAATATCTGCGCACTGTGAGGATAACTCCTTGCTTTTCGGTGGATATATACACGACGGCGAATATGCTAAAGCCCACGGTCACAAGGGTATATGCAGTGAAAGTGAATGGCGCCCAATAAAGCGCGATATTGAGCTTGCTGAAAAAACGGGTTGTAAATACCACGTCTGTCATATCTCAACCAAAGAAAGCGTTGAGCTTATTCGCAAAGCCAAGGCAGATGGGGTGGATATCACCTGCGAAACGGCACCCCACTATCTTGTAATGGATGATAGTAACCTAAAGGAAGACGGCAGATTTAAAATGAATCCGCCACTTCGTTCTCCCGCCGACCGCGAAGCCCTTATTGAGGGCATTAAGGATGGCACAATAGATATGATTGCAACCGACCACGCACCCCATACTGCGGATGAAAAATCCAAGGGTCTTGCGGGTAGCCTGATGGGTGTTGTAGGAATTGAAACCGCCTTTGCGGTAATGTATACAAAGCTTGTGAAAACAGGGGTTATAACCCTTGAAAAATTAATTGAGCTTATGGCTATAAATCCGCGTAAGCGATTTAATATTCCTTTTGATGATAGCTTTACGGTATGGGATTTAAACACCGAGTTTACGGTTAACCCCGACGAATTTTTATCAAAAGGCAGAGCAACCCCCTTTAAGGGTGAAAAACTTTTCGGTAGATGTGTTTTGACCGCATTAAACGGCAAAACTGTATATAGTATAGACTAATTTGGAGGAATTTAAAATGGCAAAAAGAACAGATTTAAAAAAGATTTTAATTATAGGCTCAGGTCCTATTGTTATCGGTCAGGCGGCAGAGTTTGACTATGCAGGTACTCAGGCTTGCTTAGCCCTTAAAGAGGAGGGCTATGAGGTTATTCTTTGTAACTCTAACCCTGCAACCATTATGACCGATACTATAGTTGCCGATAAGGTTTATATGGAACCCCTTACCTTGGAGTATATTGCAAAAATTCTCCGCTTTGAGCGTCCCGATGCCATTATTCCGGGTATTGGCGGTCAAACAGGTCTTAACCTTGCAATGCAGCTTGAAGAAAAGGGCATTTTAAAGGAATGTGGAGTTGAGCTTTTAGGTACAAGCAGTGCAAGTATTGAACGCGCTGAGGATAGAGAAATGTTCAAGGAGCTTTGCGAGTCTATCGGCGAGCCGGTTATTCCTTCCGAAATCACCTATGATATTGAACAGGCTAAAGAGGCGGCTAAAAGAATAGGCTACCCTGTTGTTCTTCGTCCCGCATTTACCTTGGGTGGTACAGGCGGCGGCTTCGCATATAGTGAGGAGGAGCTTGTTGAGGTTGGTCTTAACGCCTTTAAGCTTTCCCCCGTTCATCAGGTTTTAATTGAAAAATCGGTTAAGGGATATAAGGAAATCGAGTTTGAGGTTATGCGTGATACTAACGACCACGCAATCACCATCTGCGGTATGGAAAATATCGACCCCGTTGGTGTTCATACAGGTGACTCCATAGTTGTTGCCCCCATTATGACTCTTAACGACCACGACCTTAAAATGCTTAACGATTCGGCAATCAAGCTTATTCGTGAGCTTAAAATTGAGGGTGGATGTAACGTTCAGTTTGCCCTTAATCCCCATTCAAGTGAGTATTATTTAATTGAGGTTAACCCCCGAGTTTCCCGTTCTTCTGCTTTGGCTTCCAAGGCCAGCGGTTACCCCATTGCTAAGGTAACGGCTAAAATTGCTGTTGGTATGGCACTTGAAGATATTTCTATTGCCAACACTAATGCCGCTTTTGAGCCTGTTTTGGATTATGTTATTGCTAAATTACCCCGTTTCCCCTTCGATAAGTTTACAAATGCATCCAATAAGCTTGGAACACAAATGAAGGCAACGGGTGAGGTTATGGGCATTGGCTCTAACCTTGAGGAGTGCTTGCTTAAGGGTATTCGCTCCCTTGAAATCGGTGTTAACCATCTTTATCATCACAAGTTTGATAATATGACCGATAATGAAATATTAGATTATATTAAGGAATTTCGCGATGATAATATTTTTGCTATTGCTGAAATTCTTTACCGCGGTGCAACAGTTGAGCAAATTCACGAAATCACCCAAATTACCCCCTTCTTCCTTGAGGCTATTAAAAATATAATTGATATGGAAACCGTCCTTAAGAACAATAAAAACGATTTAGAGGTTCTTAAAAAAGCCAAGAAGATGGGCTTCTCCGATAAATATATTGCCCGTCTTTGGGAGTGCGACGAGCTTGATATTTTTGGTATCCGTAAAGAAAATAACTTATTCCCTGTTTATAAAATGGTGGATACCTGCCATACAAATGCGTACATTCCTTACTTCTATTCTTCCTACACAGGCGAAAATGCATCCCGCCTTACAAACAAAAAGAAGATTGTTGTTTTAGGTGCAGGCCCTATCCGTATAGGTCAGGGTGTTGAGTTCGACTATTCAACCGTTCACGCCGTAACCACCATTAAAAAGTCGGGCTATGAGGCTATTATTATCAATAATAACCCCGAAACAGTTTCTACCGACTACACCACTGCCGATAAGCTATATTTTGAACCCCTCACCCCCGAGGATGTTATGAATATTATCGAGTTTGAAAAACCCGACGGCGTTATTGCTTCTCTTGGTGGTCAGACTGCTATCAACCTTGCAGAGCCCCTTCGTCAACGCGGTGTTGAGATTATCGGTACCGATTGTGACGCTATCGAGCGCGCCGAAAACCGTGATAGCTTTGAAAAACTTCTTTCCGAGCTTAATATTCCTCAGCCTAAGGGACAGGCGGTTACCAAAATTGAGGATGGCATTAAGGCTGCCGCCGAAATCGGCTACCCTGTACTCGTTCGCCCCAGCTTTGTTTTGGGTGGTCGTGCAATGCAGATTGTTGCAAATGAAGACCAGCTTCGTAACTACCTTAAAACCGCCGTTGAAATTGATGAGGACAAGCCTGTTTTGGTTGATAAATACATTCAGGGTAAAGAGGTTGAAATTGATGCAATCTGTGACGGCAGAGATGTATTTGTGCCCGGTATTATGGAGCTTGTTGAGCGTACAGGTGTTCATAGCGGTGACTCAATGAGCGTTTACCCAACCTTCAGTATTTCCAATAAGGTTAAGGGAATTATTTTACAGTACGCCAAAAAGCTTGGTATTGGAATTGGCATTGTAGGTCTTTTCAATATTCAGTTTATTGTTGATGATAATGATGATGTTTATATTATCGAGGTTAATCCCCGTTCATCCCGTACCGTTCCCTTCCTTTCAAAGGCAACAGGCTACAGTCTTGCAGATATTGCCACCGAGGTTATTTTGGGCAAGAGTCTTAAGGAGCAGGGTATATTCGATATTTACCCCGAGGAGAAAAAGCGTTGGTATGTAAAGGCTCCTGTGTTCTCCTTCAACAAACTTCGCGGTCTTGATGCTTATCTCTCACCCGAAATGAAATCCACAGGTGAAGCAATCGGTTATGATGACAAGCTTAACCGCGCACTTTATAAAGCCCTTCAGGCATCGGGTATGCATTTGCAGAATTACGGTACAGTTTTAGCCACCATAGCCGATAAGGATAAGGAAGAAGCCTTACCGCTTATTCGCCGTTTCTATAATCTTGGATTTAATATTGAGGCTACATCAGGTACTGCCGCATTCCTTAAAGAAAACGGAATTCGCACCCATGTTCGCAAAAAGATAAGCGATGAGGGTGAGGATGTTACCGATGCAATCCGTCAAGGTCATATCGCCTATGTTATTAACACTCGTGATATCGGTTCAGTAGGTCAGGAGAGTGATGGTGCACTTCTTCGTCAATGTGCTACCGAAAACAATGTTACAATCTTTACCGCCCTTGACACAGTTAAGGTTTTACTCGATGTTTTAGAGGAAACCACGCTTACCATTTCAACAATTGATGCTTAAAAATGCGTGGCGTTTTATCCAATTACGAATAGATGTGTGGATGCGGCTTAGTTTTTACTCCGCGTCCACATCAATGGTTGATTTAAGGCGGATTTTAAGTTTTAAAAGGGACAGGCGTCCTCGACTGTCCGTAATTTAATGACAAATGAGGTACAACAATGAAACAATCAATCTATAAGATAATCGAAAACATCCCCCTCACCGATACCGTTTTCAAAATGGTGCTTGAGGGTGATGTAAGCGATATAAAAAACTCAGGCGAATTTATAAACATTCAGCTTGAAGGCAAATTTCTTCGCAGACCAATTTCGGTCTGTGATGTAGATGCCACCACAGTTACCATAATCTATAAGGTTGTAGGCGCCGGTACTGAGCAGATGTCAGAAATGCCAATTGGCACTGAGCTTGATGTTTTGGTGGGTCTGGGCAACGGATACGACCTCTCCCTTGCGGGGGATGCACCTCTCCTTCTTGGTGGCGGTGTAGGTGTTCCGCCCCTTTACAACCTTGCAAAAAGACTTATAGAGATGGGCAAAAAGGTCACAGTTGTATTGGGCTTTAACACTAAGGATGAAATCTTTTACGAGCAAGAGTTTAAAAATTTGGGTGCAGAAGTTTTTGTTACCACTGCCGACGGTACATATGGCATAAAAGGCTTTGTTACCGACGCTATGAAGGATATAGATTATTCCTACTTCTATACCTGCGGTCCCGAGCCTATGCTTAAAGCGGTTTATAAGGCATCCGCCACCTCAGGTCAAATGAGCTTTGAGGAAAGAATGGGTTGTGGTTTTGGCGCTTGTATGGGTTGTTCTTGCAAAACCTTAACGGGCTATAAGCGTATTTGTAAGGAAGGTCCCGTTATGAAAAAGGAGGAGATTTTATGGGAAGACTAAGTGTTAATCTTTGCGGAATAGAGCTTGATAATCCCATTATCCCCGCAAGCGGAACCTTTGGCTTTGGTTATGAATTTGCCGAGCTTTATGATATAAATCTTTTAGGTACATTTTCTTTTAAGGGCACCACCAAGGAGCCCCGTTTTGGTAATCCTACACCCAGAATTGCCGAGTGTAAAAACGGTATGATAAATGCCGTTGGACTTCAAAATCCGGGTGTTGAAAAGGTAATAAGCGAGGAACTTCCCAAACTTAAAAAGTGCTTTAACAAAAAGGTTATGGCTAATGTTAGCGGTTTTGCTATAGAGGATTATGCCTATACCTGTGAAATGTTGGATAAGCAGGAGCAGGTGGGGTGGCTTGAGGTTAATGTAAGCTGTCCTAATGTTCACGGCGGTGGAATGAGTTTTGGTACAAGTCCCGAAGCTGCCGCCGAGGTAACAAAAGCCGTTAAAAAGGTTACCACCAAGCCTGTAATCATTAAGCTTTCCCCCAATGTTACCGATATTGTATCAATTGCCAAAGCCTGTGAGGATGCGGGCGCAGACGGTATAAGTCTTATAAACACTTTACTTGGTATGAGAATTGACCTTCGCACCAAAAAGCCTGTAATTGCCAATAAAATGGGTGGTTTTTCGGGTGACGCCATATTCCCCGTAGCCGTTAGAATGGTCTATCAGGTGGCAAATGCCGTAAATATTCCCGTTGTTGGTATGGGCGGTGTTTCAACCGCTGAGGATGTTATTGAGATTATGCTCGCAGGTGCCACAGCCGTTGAGGTAGGTGCCGCAAATCTTATAAATCCCTATGCTTGTCGCGATATCATCAACGATTTACCGAAAGCTATGGATAAATATAAAATAAATTCTTTAAGTGAAATTATAGGAGGATGTAAATAATGGGTAAGGATGTAATTGTCGCTTGTGATTTTTCGTCTGCCGCTGATGTTTATGCTTTTTTAGATAAATTTACAGGCAGAAAACCTTTTGTAAAAATCGGTATGGAGCTTTTTTATGCCGAAGGACCTCAGATTGTTAAGGATATTAAGGCTAGAGGTCATAAAATCTTCCTCGATTTAAAGCTTCACGATATTCCTAATACAGTAAAAAAATCAATGGCGGTTTTATCTCGTCTTGATGTAGATATGACTAACCTTCACGCCGCGGGCACAATTTCTATGATGGAAGCCGCTTTAGAAGGTCTTACCCGTCCCGACGGCAGCCGTCCTATGCTTATTGCCGTTACTCAGCTTACCTCCACCGACCAAGAGAGAATGGAAAACGACCTTCTTATTAAAGAGCCTATTGACAAGGTTGTTATGCACTATGCCTCCAATGCCGCAAAAGCAGGGCTTGACGGTGTTGTTTGCTCACCCTTAGAGGCAGGTAAGGTTCACGATACTTGCGGTAAAGACTTTGTAACGGTTACCCCCGGTGTTCGTTTTGCAGATGGTGACATTGGTGACCAAAAGAGAGTTATGACCCCCGCCGAGGCTAAAAAAATCGGTTCGGATTACATTGTTGTTGGCAGACCTATTACCGCCGCAGAGGATCCCGTTGCCGCTTACGAGCGTTGCGTAGCAGAATTTGTTGATTAGAAAGGAAGTTAAAAATGGAAGGTTACAAAAGAGAATTTATACAGTTTTTAGAGTCTGCAGGTGTTTTAAAATTCGGCGATTTTACTGCCAAATCGGGCAGAAAAATTCCTTATTTTGTAAATGCAGGTATGATTAAAACAGGCGACCAGATTACAAAAATGGGCGAATTTTACGCGAAAGCTTATTTTGATAAGCTCGGTAAGAAGGAAGCCGTTCTTTACGGCCCTGCTTATAAGGGTATTTCGCTTTCAATTTCAGCCGCTGTTGCTCTTTCAAAGAACGGTCTTAACGTTCCCTTCTTCTTTAACCGTAAGGAAGTAAAGGACCACGGTGAAGGCGGTACTTTTGTTGGATATATTCCTGAGGCAGGCGAAGAAATTGTTATTATTGAAGATGTAATCACCGCCGGTACTGCTATTCGTGAATCAATGGAAATCCTCAAAAATCTTGAAGATACTAAGGTTATAGCTACCTTCATTATGGTTGACCGTAAGGAAAAAGGTCAGGGTGAAAAGGGCGCTATGCAGGAAATTGAAGAACAGTTCGGCTTCCCTGTATATTCTGTTGTAGATGTTTATGATATCATCGAGTATTTAGAGGAAGACCCTGCAAATAAAGAGAATGTAGACCGCATTAAAAATTACCTTGCCGTAAACGGCGCAAAGGAGTAATCCTGCTATGAGAAGCTTGATTGATATTTTAGAATTATCAACCAAAGAATTAGACGAGCTTATTGCCGTTGCCGAGGATATTATTGAAAATCCCGCAAAATATAGCGAAGCCTGCAAAGGTAAAAAACTCGCAACACTTTTCTTTGAGCCCTCTACCCGCACAAGACTAAGCTTTGAAGCCGCTATGTATGAGCTTGGCGGAAATGTTTTGGGATTTTCTGAGGCAAACAGCTCATCTGCCGCAAAGGGCGAAAGCGTTTCGGATACCGCTAAAACCATTAGCTGTTATGCCGATATTATTGCAATGCGTCATCCTAAGGAGGGCGCACCCCTTGTTGCCTCAATGAACGCCACCATTCCTGTTATTAATGCGGGTGACGGCGGTCACAATCATCCCACCCAAACCCTTGCCGATTTGCTTACCATTAAGCGTGAAAAGGGTAGCCTTTCAGGGTACACAATAGGCTTTTGCGGTGACCTCAAATTCGGTAGAACGGTACATTCCTTAATAGCTGCTTTGTCCCGCTACGAAAATGTTAAGGTAGTGCTTATTTCTCCCGAAGAATTAAAGCTTCCCGATTATATAAGGAAGGATATTTTGGAGAAAAACGGCATAGAATTTACCCAAACTACCGATTTAGATAGCGTTATCGGTCAGCTTGATATTTTGTATATGACTCGTGTTCAAAGGGAACGCTTTTTCAATGAGGCTGATTATATCCGCCTTAAGGATAGTTACATCTTAACTCCCAAGAAAATGGAAAATGCAAAACCAACCCTTTCGGTTATGCATCCCCTTCCAAGAGTTAATGAAATTTCGGTAGCTATTGATAATGATCCTCGAGCCGCATATTTTAAACAGGTTCTAAACGGCAAATATATGAGAATGGCTCTTATTTTAAAACTGTTGGAGGTAGAGGTTAAATGAAGGTAGATTCTATTAAAAACGGATTTGTTATTGACCATATCCCTGCAGGTAAGGGCATTGAGCTTTATAACCTTTTAGGTTTGGGTGAGCTTCCTTGCCAAATTGCAATGATAAGAAACGCACCTAGCAGACTTATGGGCAAAAAGGATATTATTAAAATAGATGCCGATGTTGATATTTCTTTAGATGTTATAGGATTTTTCGACCCCGGTATTACGGTAAATACCATTAAGGACGAAAAGCTTGTGAACAAGTGCCACTTGGAGCTGCCCGAAAGAATTGAAAATGTTTGCAAATGTAACAATCCCCGTTGCATAACATCTACCGAGCAGGAGCTTAGTCACATTTTCCGTCTTACCGACCGTGAAAATAAGGTTTACCGCTGTCTTTACTGTGACAGTAAGCTTAAAAATTATGTTTAAAAAATAATCTTTGATTACTTATTGAATTTTAATAATAATAAAAAATCGCTCGTGTTTTACGGGCGATTTTTTTATTGCCAACTGTTTTTTGTAACTAAATAAGCTAATAATTTCAATCGAAATTGGACTAATTGTTATATATGTGATGTTTTTGACAATTGTTTTGTGCATTTTATTCAAAAAAAGTTACAAAGACGGTTAAAAGGTTGCAAAATTGTAATCTTTTGGTTATAATGTTAAGGTAACAAATTACAAAAATGTAACCAATATAAAACAAAGGAGTGATAACTAATGCAGCGTTTTAAAACAGCAGCAAAAAAAATGGCTATTTGTTTAAAAAAGTATTCCATATATTTGCTTAGCGTTTTAAAGGCTTTCTGCAAAAAAGTTATCCCTTTTGTAACCTTGGCATTTACGGCTTGTTTTAAAAAATCACCTCGTATTGCCGCGGCAATACTTGCTATAATAATTTCACTTTCTTGCTTTGTTTCGGTTGCAGTTGCAACGGGTGCAACATCTGCTTATGCGGTTGTTTATAACGGCGAAACAATTGCAATGGTAAAAGAGCCTTCCGTTTTGGCAGAGGCAGAGATTTTCGCCGTAAATAAGGTTAATAATCCAAATTGCACCTCCCATTTAATAAAAACTAATTTGAACAAAACATTGGTAAGCGAAAATGTACTTGTTTGTTCTGATGAGCTTGCAGACAGTATTATAAACTATTCAAATGATATAGCTTTGGTAACTGTATTAACTGTTGACGGTACTGTAGTCGCAACCGATATAAACGAAGAAAAAATCAATTCAACCCTTAATGAATACCTTTTGAATTACAAAAGGGAAAACGGAGTGGAAAATGTAGAATTTTCCAATGAATATAAAATTAAAAATATTTATTTATTAAAATCAGAGGTTGAAAAACTTTCCACTGTAGAAGCATATCTTGAGTCTACCAATAACGCATTTTCAGTAGAGTCTGTAAACACCGTAATTGTGACCGAGGATATTCCTTTTGAAACAATTAAAACCGAAAGCAATTCCCTTTCGGTAGGTACACAAAAGATTACCGAGCAAGGCGTTGTTGGTAAAAAAGAAGTGGTTTATAAGGTTTATAGCCTTGACGGTGTAGAAACTAAAAGAACTGCTATTTCCAGCGCTGTTATTGTGGAGCCTGTTGCTCAAAAAGTAACAGTAGGCACAAAGCGTGTTGTAGCTGCAGATAAAAATGGTAATGCAGTAATGATGTGGCCTGTAAAACGAGTTGAGCGTTCTTATGTGAGCTCCTATGTAGGGGACGGACGCGGACACAAGGGTATGGATATTGTTGCCCCTGCCGGAACTCCCATTTATGCGGCAGCAGGTGGAACCGTAACATATTCAGGCTGGGATACTTCAGGCTATGGCTATAAAATTGTAATAAAACATTCAGATACTTATGAAACTCTTTACGCTCACTGTAGCGCTCTTTATGTTAAAAAAGGCGATAAGGTAGCAAAGGGCGAAACTATTGGCGCGGTAGGTACAACAGGCCGTTCAACAGGTAATCATCTTCATTTTGAGGTGCATAAAAACGGTACATTTACAGACCCTGCACTTTACATTGGAAGAAATTAAATAAAAAATTTAAAGCGATTGTCTTGAAAGCTCACAAGACAATCGCTTTTTTGTGCTATAAATTATCAATCTTCAATGGCGGCTTTTTGGTTTAATACCCTTTTAAAAATTTCAGGCTCAAATTTAGGCTTTCTGTCATAGGTGTAAAGACCGTTTTGTTCCTGCTCAACATCGGTAAGCTGGGTGTAACAAAGTCCCATAATATCAGGGTCGTTCATAATAATCTCGGTAAGTTCGGTAAAGCGGGTAATAAATTCTTCTTCACTTTTTGGGCCGTTACCATAGCCCCAAGCCTTTTCGCGGTCATTATTATTATCGCAGTTGGCATACCAAGCAATTCCGCCATATTCACTTATAAATACAGGCATTTTTCCGTTATATGGGATTTGCCTGTTAGCTAACCAACTGTTGTCGGTGTTGTTAAGTATGGCAGTGTAGCAGTTTTTTAATGCTTCAGCCTCTTGCGCATAACCGTGCCAATCAAAAATGTCGGTTTTTATATGACAACCACCGCTGGTATCAATGCAGGGACGAGTAGAATCAATAGCCTTAGTAACAGTATACAAATATTCCCAAGGTCTGTTGTAGGTGGGCGCCCAAGCCTCGTTTTGGGGGCACCAGCCTATTATTGACGGATGGTTGAAATCACGTTCAACTTCCTCGATCCATTCATTAAGGCAAGCGTTTAAAGCGTTTGGCGTGCTATAATCGAATTGAGGCGCGTGAAAACCAAGTCCCCAATCGGGATATTCGCCCCATGTTAAATAACCTAATTTGTCGGCGTGGTAAAAATAACGCTCCTCAAAGATTTTTTCGTGAGGTCTCGCTCCGTTAAAGCCACAAGCCATAGATAAAAGTATATCATTTTTAAGGGCTTCATCGGTGGGTGCAGTGTATATTCCGTCGGGATAAAATCCTTGGTCAAGCACCGTTCTTTGGAATATAGATTTACCGTTAAGTAAGAATTTTTTGCCGCAAAGCTCCACATTTCTAAGTCCAAAGTAGCTTTTAACAGCATCCTCGCCAAAGGTGAAATAAATGTCATACAGTCTTCCATTGCCAATTTCCCAAAGATGAGCTTCTTCAAGCTTTAAGGTGAATTGTGTTTGCCCTGTAACATTTACGGCGCAGTATTCAGCCATAGCTTTACCTTCGTATGCAATGTTTGCCGTTAAGGTTTCTTGACCTTCAACATTTGCAAAGACGGTAATTTCTCCGGTTTTATAGTTGGGGTAGTATTTAACATTTTTTATGTAGCTTTTAGGTGTAAATTCAAGCCAAACCGTCTGCCATATACCTGTTGTGCGGGTGTAGAAACATCCGTGAGATAAATAACTGTCGCTTTGTTTTCCGCTTGGAATATTTCTGCTACGGGTATCATCCTCGGCAAAAAGAGTTATTATATTTTCGCCAACAGTAACAAAATCGGTTATATCAAAACAAAATGATACATAACCGCCCTTATGCTCACCAACCTTTTTGCCGTTTACAAAAAGATTTGCCTTGTAATCAACTGCGCCAAAGTGAATGACTATTCTGTTTGCGCATTGCTCGGCGGTAAGGGTGACGGTGCGTTTGTACCACACACCGTACATAAAATCGGTGTTTGCTATTCCGCTAAGCTTACTTTCAGGGCAGAAGGGAACAACAATTTCATCTTTTAGTTTTGCGTTTTTTTCTGCAAGTCCACGCTGAATTCCGCTTTTCCCGTTATCAATTTCAAATTGCCAAATTCCATTAAGATTAAGCCAATTTTCTCTTTCAAATTGTGGCTTTGGGTGTTCAGGTCTTGGTATATTCATTTACTATTCCTCCTTTTAACCTTATTTTATAGTATAATCGTGATATTTTCAATGAAAAATACTGTTTAATAATTGACATATCCTACTGCGAAATGTATAATGTATTGGGTGATTAATTATGGAAAGTTTGTTAGTAAAGCACGATTATCCTGAACGGGCAGGTTTTAAAATTCACCGCCCAACGGGAAGAAAGGATTATACCTTTCTTCATTTTGAGCAAAAAATGACTATAGAGATATGCGGGGAAACGGTAGTAACCGAGCCTAATGCCTGTATTCTTTATTCGCCTGATGTACCGCAGCTTTTTTATAGTGAAAAAAACGATATAATCCATAACTGGATGCATTTTTCGGCAGATTTGCGGGATGTAATAAATAGGTTTAATATACCTGAAAATAAAATTATTTATCCAAACGAATGTAAGTTTATTTCCAGATTATTTTATAAAATGGAAACAGAATTAAATTCTAACAAGCCTTTTAAAAATCAACTTCTTAACGCTTATTTCAATGAATTTTTTATTCGTTTTTCAAGAAGCCTTAATTCTAAAAAATCAACCCTTTCTGCTTCCTCTAATGAAATAAAGCGTCTTCAAAATATCAGAAAAAAAGCCCTTTCTGCACTTGAACACAGCTGGACGGTTGAGGAACTTGCAAAGCTTGCAAATCTTAGCGCGTCGCGTTTTCACGCCGTTTATAAAGAAATTTTTGGTATTTCTCCCATAAAGGATATCATAGAAAACCGCCTTCAAACGGCTAAAAATTTGTTGGTAGCAACCGATTATTCAGTAACAGAAATTTCCGAAAGACTGGGCTATTTAAACACAAATCATTTTATAAGGCAGTTTAAAGCCTTTGAAAAGCAAACTCCTTTTGCATACAGAAAAAATCACTCATAATCTTCTGCTAATGCAAAAATTTCATTTAGGGTATTAGCGGTAATACCATTTTTGATTTTCTCAATATCTCGCTCGGGCAGGGAGTCGATGCGTACATCCAACACCTCAAGGGGAATATTATTGTTTGTTTGGAATATAGCTAGCTTGCCGTTAAATTCGCTTAGAATGTATTGTGTTTTTACCGCTTCAGAGGTGGTGTTTTCGGCAAGGGTGGGTTTAGTTGTTAATGAAATGCATACAACGATTATTGACAAAGTAATAACTGTAAATAGAATTATACCTTTTATACGGATTGACATAAAAATCCCCTTTACAAATTTAGGTATATTATTGCCCAAAACACATTTTTAATTCTTGTTATATTATTTATATTGTTACAATTTTTATAAAAAAGTTACATTTGGTTAAAAAATTGTAACTCGCTTTTTTGAAGAAGATGTGGTAAAATATAGGCATACTGTAAATTGGAGTAGTTTGCAGATTATTGATTTTGTTATTTTATTTTACAAGGAGGAAGATTAGTTATGAGTGATGAATACCAAAGTCCTTTTTTTAATGATGATGACAATATTTCATCTTCTTCATCGGCTAATTCTGACGAGCTTTTCAGTAATGAAAATCAAATTGATCTAAATAGCTTTGCTGATTCCAATAATCAAACGGAACAGGTTAATGCAAAAAGAAAGAAAAACAAGAAGTCCAAGACTACCAAACAAAAGGTATTAAAAACCGTTTTATCGGTATGTTTAATATTTGTTATTACAATGTGTCTTGTGGTTGGTAGTTTTTTAATCTATGTTTTTGGATTTATTGACGATAGCATAGATGTTAACCTTTTTGATATGGATCAAGCCTATACCACCACCATTTATGTTAAAGACAGCAAAACGGGTGAATATTCCGAATATCAGCGTCTGCACGGCGGTGTTAACCGTATCTGGGTTTCTTACGATAAGGAAAAAGCCGAGGCAGAGGACCCTGAATATACCGGTATTCCCAAAAGGTTAGCCGATGCATTTGTTGCTATTGAGGATGAAACCTTTTATTCTCACGGCGGTGTTAACTGGAAGCGTACCTTTGCGGCATTCCTTAATATGTTTGTGGAGATATATTCATCAAATCAGGGTGGTTCTACCATTACACAACAGCTTGTAAAGAATGTAACTTGGGATACCGAGCAAACAGGTATGCGTAAAATTCGCGAGATTATGCGCGCCAGACGAATTGAAAAAACAGTTAATAAGGATACAATTTTAGAATGTTACCTTAATACCATAACCTTTGCAAACGGTATTGGCGGTGTTGAGGTTGCAGCCAATTATTATTACAATAAAAGTGTTGCAGACCTTACCTTGGCAGAATGTGCGGGACTTGCATCAATAATTAAAGAGCCGGAGCGCTATCGCCCTGATAAATATCCCGAAAATAATGCCGAGCGCCGTAAGCTTGTTTTAGGTAAAATGCTGGAGCTTGAATATATTACAGAGGAAGAATACGAGCAGGCTTTGGCAGAAGAAGTGAAAATTGTTGCCGATAAGGAAACAATAAAAGAGGTTGAAACAAATAACTATTTTGTTGATGCTCTTATTGACAATGTTGTAGATGGACTTGTAGAAAAGTATAATTGTGATGAAGCCTATGCAGAGCAGAAGTTTTATAATGGCGGATATAAAATTTATTGTACTATGGATACCAAAATCCAAGCTACTCTTGAAAAATACTATACCGATTTATCCCATTTTTCAAAAAACAAAAAGGGTGTTACGGCGCAGTCCTCGTTTACAGTAATGGATTATTCAGGACATGTAGTTGGTATTGTTGGTGGTGTTGGTGAGAAAAAAGGCAATAGAAGTCTTAATCGCGCAACATCTTCACCCCGTCAGCCAGGTTCATCCATCAAGCCAATTTCGGTTTATTCTTTGGCTTTAGACCAAAATATAATTTCTTATTCATCACTTTTAAAGGATGCTCCCACGCAAACCATAGTAAACAGTAAAGGCAAAAAGGTTAAGTGGCCTTATAATGCAGGTGGTTCTTGTACCAATGGTATGGTTACTATGGCAAGAGCGCTTGAAAAATCTTATAATACTATACCTGTTCAGCTTATAGAAAAAATGGGCATAGAAAATGTTTTTGATCACGCAGTTAACAATATGGGACTTAAAAATCTTGTAGCGCCCGAGCAGGCGGCAGACAAGGTGGGCGACCACACCTACTCCTCTCTTGGACTGGGTGGATGCTACAAGGGTATTACAACCCTAGAATCCTGCGCGGCTTTTGCAACAATAGGAAATAAGGGTAAATACTATGAGCCTACCTTCTATACCAAAATTACCGACCAACACGGAGAAGTGGTTTTGGAAAGCAATAAAAAGCCAAAAATCGCAATGATGGAGGATACCTCTGTAATACTCAATAAAATGCTTCAAAATGTTGTAAACCAAGGTACTGGTACATCAATTAAAAGCTATTTGCCAAATATGAAGGTTTTTGGTAAAACAGGTACAACCGACGATAACTATAATCTTTGGTTTGCAGGCGGCACCCCTTATTATGTAGCTTCTTGTTGGTATGGCTATGACCAACAGGAAAAGGTTTCTGAATCAGGGGCAGCTAAGCGTGTATGGGGAAATATAATGAAGGAAATTCATAAAGGCTTAGATGTTGATGTCGACTTCCCCGACAGTGAATATGTTACCTATCGTAAATACTGTACATCTTCAGGTATGCTGGCAACAGAGCGTTGCTCATCAACCGCCCTTGGTTGGTACAAAACAAGTCAGTTAAAGCCCTGTACAACCCACGGGGGAAGCGTTTTGGGTGAGGTTGATCCTTCTGCAGTGAATACTTCGTCAAATGCAACCTCCTCAGAGGAGAATACATCTTCTAATACCTCCTCGAATAAAACATCCTCCAATACCTCCTCTAATAAAACATCTTCTACTACAACAAATTCTTCAAAACCTGCGGAAGCTACCGACAGTAAACCTGTAGAAACAACAACATCAACCCCTGCGCAATCTACAACTACCTCTGAACAAACGGGGGAGACCCAGCAGACGGTGGAATAACAATAACTTACGGATGAATAGAGTTTAAATGAGTAAATTATGGTTTTTTAAAAAAGGTGTAAAGGACGGCATACCAATATTTTTAGGTTATCTTGCCGTTTCCTTTACCTTTGGCATAGCGGCAAAAAATGCGGGAATTTCGGTAGGTGAAGCAGTTTTAATATCTGCTACTAATGTTACTTCGGCAGGGCAGTTTGCCGCCTTGGATATTATAGCTAATTCGGCGTCATTCATTGAAATGGCTGTTACACAGTTTATAATAAACTTAAGGTACAGTCTTATGTCATCGGCGTTATCTCAAAAAATCTCCCATAAAATGCCCTTTTGGCATAGATTTATTATGTCCTTTGGGGTTACGGATGAAATTTTTGCTCTGTCGGCGAATGTAGAGGGGAAATTAAGCCCTTTTTACAGTTATGGAATGATGAGCGTTGCCATACCTGGGTGGACCTTAGGCACTTTATTGGGCGTAATTTCAGGCAGTTTATTACCCCAAAGGGCTTTAAGTGCGCTAAGTGTTGCGCTTTACGGTATGTTTATTGCCATAGTGGTTCCTCCTACCCGTAAAAGCAAAATATTGGCGGGAATAGTAATCGTTTCAATGCTTTTAAGCTTTGCCTTTACAAAGCTTCCCTTTTTAAGAGATATTTCGTCCGGCTTTAGAATTATTATTCTTACTATCGTTATTGCGGGCGTAGCATCGCTTTTATTCCCCATAAAGGAAACTGAAAACAGGGGGGAAACGACAGTATGAGTATAAATGTACTTTCTTATATAGTGGTTATGGCTGGTGTGACCTATTTAATAAGAATGTTGCCATTCACCCTTATTCGCAAGGAAATAACAAATGTTTACATAAAATCCTTTTTATATTATGTGCCCTTTGTTACCCTTTCTGTAATGACCTTCCCCGCAATTTTAAATGATACAGCGGGTATATGGTCGGGAGTAGCAGGCTTTGCGGTGGCATTAATATTGGCGTTTTTTGGCAAAAGTCTTATTTGGGTTTCCATTTCTGCCTGTGTGGCAGTATTTATTACAGAGCTTATAATGTATTAAAAAAACGGACAGATTTTCCAAAGGTTAAAATCTGTCCGTTAACTATTATTGAAATTTTTTAAAAATTATTTCCAAAATGGGTTGCAATTTTGCGATTATAGTGGTTAATTAAAAATCTACAGAATACCGAGTATGATACTAAAAAATAGGGTAGTGTAAAAAGTATTGGTAGATAAAGTAATGATAAAACAGCCCAACCGAAAAACGAGAATACAAACGAAAGAGTTTTGCCGTTGGCATTTTTGGTGATTATTACTGATAAATCCAAAGCCTCGTGAGGGGTTATGGAAGGGTCATTTATCATTAAAATCGGAGCTGCAAAATATCTGAGCAACAGAACAAATGACATAACCACACCAAAAATAGTAAGCACGTTGCCAAGCGCCCAAACAGAGGATGCCCAATAGGGCATTGATGAATTAAACATACTGTATGTGGTGGGGGAGCTGATTGCCGTAACCACTAACGAGGGCAGAAAACAGAAAAAAAGAACTGCCGAGCTACGAATAAATATTCTGAAACTAAGGGAAAGGGCTCTTAGATATTCTTTGCCGCTTCCCAAATAGCAAAAAATTTCACTCACCCGAACTTCGGCATCTGAAGAAGTAAACCAAAACCATCTTAAAGCTCCATATAAAAGGGGCATACCAAATAATTGCGCAAAAACAACAGAAAGCGCAATAACAATAAATAACGCAGTAACCTCATTAAATATAGTTGTAATTGGTATAAGAATGAGTTGCAGTAAAACAATATAAAGGCAAAAAACAGATAATATAATGGCGCCTACGCTTATGGCGGCAGACCATTTGTTTTGAAGGGAAGTTTTTGCATTGGTTTTAATTATAGTATTACTAGGCATTTTTCAATCCTTCCTTTTATATTGTAAAAATTAATTTCTTTTTTTATTATAACACTTGAAATATCATAAAATATGAAGTAAAATTAAACAAATAGGGAAAAAGGTGATTTTTTTGAGGATTATTAAATTTTTATCGGTTGTTTTATCTATAATGTTGTTGATTTTGGCTTTTGCGGGGTGTAAAGCTAATGATGGCTACCCCGTAATGGTGGGGGATACCGAAATAACCGAGCCGCCCAAAACGGTTGCGGTTATTAGCAAACAGGCGGCATCAGCAATTTATGCGCTTGGTTATAAATCCTACTTGGTGGGGGCGCCTGCAGAGTTTTTGGAAACCGAAATCGAAGGTATAACCAATCTAGGCGAAACAATGTTCATTGATTTTGAAAAGGTGTATGAGCTTTCACCCGATGTGCTTATCACTCCCGCCGAGCTTACCGATTCGGTTAAGGAAAACCTAAAAGCCCGCGATATTACTGTTGTGTTGCTTTTGACTCCTACAAAGTATAGCGAGGTTGCGCCTTATTACGAAGCTCTTTCTAAACTGTTTTTGGGAGAAGAAAAATATTTAGAAGCGTATGATCCTTATATTGGCGAAAACGAAAGAATTATAAGTGAAACCAAAACTTCTCTTAGCGGTGTTACCAAAAGAGTCGCCCTTTATGTTGAGGAAGGCTTTGTTGCAACGGGTGACACAATCGCAGGTCAGGCTATGGAAAAAGCAGGTATGGTAAATATTGCCGCAGAGCACACCGATTATATGATGAGCTTTGCAGATATAAAAGCCGCTGATCCCGAGGTTATTTTCTGCCCCGCGGGACTTAGTGAAACAATCTTAAAAGAGGAAACCTACAAGGATTTAACTGCCGTTAAAAATGCCGCAGTTTATGAGGTGGATGTTGAGGCTCTGGTGTATGCATCCGAAGGCTTCGCCGCCACCCTTCAAAGTATGTCAAAATACCTTTTGCAGTAAAATAAAAATCAAAAGATAATTCAAAGCCTGTGCTGTTTTGGTAGCACAGGCTTTAAGTTTACAATATCTCCATCTTAACAAAGTTAGACATAAGTTTTTTAGTGCCGCGATTGTCAAAGGCAATTTCCAAAAGGCAGTCACCGCCCATTGGTGTTGTTTTAAGAATAGTTCCGTCACCAAATACCTTATGTCTTACACGCATACCCTTTGTGTATTCCACCTTTTCGGTTTTCGAGGCAGATGAGGCTGTAGCACGGTAGGTGGATTTAGATGCTTCGGTTGATTTTGAAGCGGAATAACCGCCATTATTTCCGTATGCACTGTAACCGCTTCTATATCCCCCCTTGTATCCACCGTATCCACCTGCAATAGCTTGTTTTAGTTTTGCTTCCCAAGGGTCGACGGCTTCTCTGCCGTTTATTTCACATAGGTCGGTTGGAATTTCCTTTAAAAATCGGGATGGCATATTGCGATTGGTAGAGCCAAACAACATTCTGGTATAGGCGTTGGTTATGTAAAGATTTCGCTTAGCGCGGGTAATACCAACATAGGCAAGTCGGCGTTCCTCCTCAATTTCCTTGTCACCGCCGTAAATGGTTTGATTGCCGGGGAAAACCCCCTCCTCTAAACCTACTAAAAATACATTATCAAATTCCAAGCCCTTTGCCGAGTGGAGAGTCATAAGCACAACATAATCTTCGTCGGGGTTGTAGCTATCAATATCGCTTATAAGAGCGACTTCCTCCAAATATTCCGAAAGGGAAGGTTCTTCGGCTTCGTTTTGATAGTTTATAATGCCTGAGCGAAGCTCGTTAACATTGTCAACTCGGTCGGCAGATTCTTCACCTTCGGCGCGCAGAGCAGACAAATATCCCGATTTATTAAGCATTTCATCAAAAAGCTCTTCAATTGTAAGCTCGTCTGCCAAAACAATAAGCTCATTTATCATTTTGGTGAAAATAGAGAGCTTTGCGGAGGCGCGGGATAAAATCGGATAATCCTCTGCATTTGAAAGAACCTCAAAAAGGGAAATTCCAAGCTGTGATGCAACCTCCTCGGCATTTTTTACGGTTGTTTCGCCAATTCCCCGTTTAGGTTCATTTATAATTCGTTTAAGCCTTACCGAATCGTTAGGATTGTTAATAATATTTAAGTAGGCAATAACATCTTTAATTTCCTTGCGGTCAAAAAAGCGGTGACCGCCCACAATGCGATAGGGGATACCCGAACGCACAAAAACATTTTCAATGGTGCTTGAAAGTGCGTTCATTCGGTAAAGAACTGCATTTTGATTAAATTTTTCACCCTCTTGTGCCTTGAAAAGTATGGTTTCTGCAATAAATTTTGCCTCATCCTGCTCGCTTTCCAGAGTGTGAACCTTTATTTTGCTATCTGTTTCAAGGCTTGTCCAAAGATTTTTACCTTTTCTGCCCTTGTTGTTGGCAATAACGGCATTAGCCGCATTTAAAATTGTAGAGGTTGAACGGTAATTTTGCTCTAATCTGATTACTTTGGCATTTTTAAAATTATTCTCAAAGCTTAAAATATTTTCAATTGTGGCGCCTCTGAAGGAGTAAATGCTTTGGTCGTCATCACCTACAACGCATATATTTTGGTGAAGTGACGCAAGCATACTTACCAGCTTGTATTGGGCGTGGTTGGTATCCTGATACTCATCTACCATTATGTATTTGAATTTATTTGCGTAGTATTCCAAAACATCGGGGTTTTTCTTAAAAAGCTCTACAGTATTGTATATTATATCATCAAAATCCATTGCATCTGCGGCTTTAAGGCGTTTTTGATATTCTTTATAAACCTCGCCTGCCGCCCTTTTCATAGGATATAAACCCTTGCCTGTGGTTTCGGCATACTGAATGGGTGATACAAGGCTATCCTTTGCGTGACTGATTTCATTCATAACAAATTTTATTGGTAGTTCCTTTTCGGAAATATCCAATTGTTTTAAAATGTCTTTAATAACACGCTTTTGGTCGTCGGTATCGTAAATGGTAAAGTGTGAGGAGTAACCGATTAAATCACCGTAACGGCGCAAAATACGGGCGCAAATGCTATGGAAGGTACCCGCCCATATATCATTTGCTTTATCACCCAGTCGGTTGCCAATTCGGTTTTTAAGCTCGCCCGCCGCCTTATTTGTAAAGGTTATGGCAAGTATCTCCCAAGGATTTGCAGGATAATAGCTAAAGACTCTTTCGGGTAGAGTATCAACTTTTCCTTCTAAAAAATCCTTACCCATTTGGTATTCTTCTTCGCTTATTTGCGGTACAAATTCGGTATTCCAAGCGTCGCCGTATTTTACAAGGCAGGCAATTCGGTTAACAAGCACGGTGGTTTTGCCGCTTCCCGCACCCGCAAGCACCAAAAGAGGTCCCTTTGTGGTAACAACCGCCGAAAGCTGCATATCGTTCATTCTGCCAAAATCTTTTTTTATAATCGCCCTTCTAAGGGCTATAAAATCTTCTTTGGTATAGGGCATTGTTTTTTGTCCTTTCGTAATAATCAGATGTTAATGGTGACTAGTATATTATATATCCTGTTGGGATGTAAAGTCAACAATTCAGTAGATGAAAAAATAAAATTATTTACAAAATACTATTGTACGCGACCATAAAATTATGGTAAAATAATATGTAATAAAAGTTCGGGGGTATTGCCTTGTTAAATAAATTTTTCAAAAATAAAAAAGCCGATGTAAAAAATTCGGCTTTTAAAAAAATAATAGTTGTATTGCTTTGGATTTTGGTATTTTGTCTTTTGGTAGTTTTAGGACTTAATACATTTGTTTGCGCAAGCGCTAAAGGTAATATGTATGAACCAAAAGAATTTGGTAACACCACTGCAGATTGCATTATGGTTTTGGGGTGTGGTGTCAGAGGCACCGAACCCAGTCCAATTCTAAAGGATAGGCTTGATACCGCCATTGAGTTATACAAAAAAGGTGTGGCAAAGAAAATTCTTATGAGTGGTGACCACGGTGGGGAGTATTATAACGAAGTTGGGGTAATGAAAATTTACGCAATTGAAAACGGGGTTCCAGCTGAGGATGTTTTTATGGACCACGCGGGATTTTCTACATATGAAAGCCTTTACAGGGCAAAGGAGCTTTTTGGAATAAAAAATCTTATTGCGGTTACACAGCGCTATCATCTTTATCGAACCGTTTATCTTGGAGAAAAATTAGGCATAAACATTAGCGGTGTAAGTACATACGATTATAATTACGGCGGAATTTTTTACAGAGAATTGCGTGAAATTCTTGCCCGTGATAAGGACTTTTTTACTGCTATTTTTAATCCCGTACCCCAAATGCCTTTGGGTGATAAAATAAGTATTGCGGGAGATGGAAATATCACTAATGATGAAGCCTTTTTATTAATGGCAAAGGAAAATAATATAGAAATAGGCTGATTTTAAAGCATTATATATATCAGAGCCAGCATTAAAAGTTCGTCTGTTTCTTCACCTGCTAAAAGTAGGCATACCGCTAGTATTATTAGTCTGTCATTATCCATTTTCAGTCCTTTAAAATTAAGAAAATTTAAAATATTTCCGTTTTTTAAAGGTTGCTTTTTGGGTTGATGTTTGGGGCCTTCGGTTGGAGCTTTAGGCTTTGGAGTTTCCGGTTTTTTATTGCCTTCGTTTTTTGATTTTAGAGGTTGCTGTGCCGCTTTGGGCGGCGCGAGAAATGAAGGCATAGCAAGTCCCGAACCGTTAGATGTTTTTTTCATATTCCCAAAATACATTTGGTTTAATTGAGCCTCGGCTCTATTCTTTTGGCGTTCAAATTCAGCCTTTTCTTGCTCATTCAAATAAGTCATCCTCCTTTAAAATCCAAAGGAATCAAGCAACCCTTCTTCGCGAAGAATAGGGAGAATGGTTGCTATTTTTAAAATGGAAATCGCTTTATCTACCCGTTTTGCCCTTTCTTCACTTAAATGGGGCTTAAGCGCTCGAAGAAGCTCAATTCTGCTATCTGTTTGCTTATTTCCCAGAAGACCTGCCACCTTCATAATGCCTTGTATATTTCCCATATTTTCTAAAAGATTTTGCGGCAGGGAAAAGTCATTATTTTCTTTTGGGGTAGTTTGCTCTTTACCCTTGAAATCATCACCAAGAAGATTGGCGGCTACCGCTTTTATTCTGTCTAAGCCGTCAGCACTTGCAAGCAAATCAGATATTTTTTGGCTTATATCTTCCATTATTTTTGTCCGAAAAGCTTAGCCATTATTGCTTTTGCTTTATCAGAATTAAGCAACTGGTTAAGCGCTTCCTTATCATTTAGCAGATTATTGATTTTCGCGGCATCCTCAGGACTTAAATTTTTAAGCAAAGAGCTTTTATCGGCATTTTTAATTTGTTCGGCATCTATTCCATTTTGCTTTAAAAAGTTTTTGGCATTCTCAGAAATGTTTTTGTTTTGGTTATTATTCATAAAAAAACCACCCTTCTTTACTATTGTATTCTATGAGTGGTATTTATGTTATATACTATTTTTCAAAGAAAGGATTGTAGTTATGCAAATTTTGGTTGTATCAGACCTTCATAGGAGAAAAAGCTTTTTTGAAAAGGTTTTAGACAAATATCCTGATATTAATACTGTTTTCTTTTTAGGCGACGGGGTTGATGATGCGGTTGATGTAGGTTCGTTTTATTCCAATAAAACCTTTCATTTTCTTTCAGGAAACTGTGATTTTTTTAGTAAGTACCCTTCAAGTGGATTTTTCAGCGTCAATGGTGTGAAAATTCTTGCCTCTCACGGTCACACCTATGGAGTAAAAAGCAGTACAGAGCATATTCTTTCAGCGGCAAAGAGAGAGGGAGCCTCTTTAGTGCTTTACGGACACACCCATATTCAGCGTGAGGAGTATTGTGACGGAATACATATTGTTTGTCCGGGGGCGCTGGATAACTACGCCGAGCCGCCGGGTTATGCGATTATAGATATAACCGATAAGGGAATTGTGGTAAATCTTTTAAGACTGTAACAATTTATTAACATATATATCACATTCAAATAAACCTGAAATGCTATTATAACAATGGAGTGTGAATACTATGAATGAACAAAAAAATACTATCTTAATAGCAGATGATGAACCGAGAATAACTGAACTTATTAGCGATTTTCTAATAGCGGATGGCTATAATACGCTAATTGCACAGGATGGAGAAGCCGCCCTTCAATTATTTAACAATCATAAAGAGGTGAGTCTTGTTATTCTTGATATAATGATGCCCGAAATGGATGGTTGGCAGGTTTGCAGAGAAATCCGCAAAACTTCCAATGTGCCCGTTATGCTTTTAACGGCAAGGTCGGAGGAATTTGACCAGCTTATGGGATTTGAAAGCGGGGCAGATGATTATGTAACCAAGCCTTTCTCTCCCGCCGTATTGGTAAAACGCATTGAGGCGCTTCTTCGCAGAAGTAACCCAGAAGCAACAGAGCTAAACACCCAAAAGGGGCTTGTTATAAATAAAGATGCTTATGTTGCCTATATGGATGGTAAGGTGCTAGAGCTTACTTTAAAGGAATTTGAAATATTGGTATATTTAAGTGATAATCATTCCAGAGTTTTAACCCGTGACCAAATTTTAAATGCCGTTTGGGGTTATGATTTTGAAGGGGATAACAGAACGGTTGACTCCCATGTTGCGCGACTTCGTACAAAATTGGGGGATTTTGGAAATACTAAATTAAAAACGGTTTACGGAATGGGATATAAATTTGAGTGGTAATTATGACAAATAGCTTTGTGAATTTAAAAAACAAATTTTGGTTTCGTCTCTTTTTAAAAATCGGTCTTATTTTTTTGGTATTTGTTTTGCTTTTAACCCTTTGTAACACTGTATTTTTAAAAAGCTATTATGAATATGTGAATGAATCTGACCTCAAAACTGCCTCCTATGATTTAAAAAATGTGGATGTAAATTCCAAGAATGATGTAGTAGACATTATAACTGCAATAGAGGAGGAGTATGGGTTTGAAACAGAAGTCTATTTAAATAGCGGAAAAACAATTTACTCCTCATCGGGCGGTCAGCTTATGGATTATTTTTTGCAAGGAAACGATAAGCTTTTTATGAATCACCGACCGTTAAAATCAATAGAGAGCAAAACACTTTCAGATGGCTCGGTTTTGGAGCGAGCAGTCGATGTTGTTACAGAAAATAAATATCTTGTTTACCGATTTTCTATAAGCAATTCCTTTATTGGTGAGCTACGCGTACAAATGGCGCAGATTGAAAACAGCGCAAGAATTGCAAACAAATTTATAAGTATAATAGCGGCAATCTTTTTGTTTATTTCCCTTTTGTGGGTGTTTGCCTTCTCTAAAAAAATATCCGAACCCATAAGTAGAATGAATGAAATAACGGGGAATATGGCGGCTTTGGATTTCACTAAAAAACTTAGCGTAGAGTCTAATGATGAAATTGGACAGTTGGCGGTTTCAATAAATAATTTATCTGAGAAGCTGGATAATACCCTTCAGGATTTAAATGAGTCTAATGCAAAGCTAAGAAGCGAAATTGAGCTTGAGCATCAGCTTGATAAAATGAGAAAAGGTTTTGTTGCTAATGTATCTCACGAGCTTAAAACCCCAATTTCAATAATTCAAGGGTATGCCGAGGGGCTGAAGGCAGATATTAACACAGCCTCAAAGGAAAAATACATTGATGTAATTGTTGATGAAAGTAAGCGAATGAACAGACTTGTTTTAAGCATATTAAATCTTTCAAAATATGAATCGGGACAAATACCCTTAAGTTACTCAAGCTTTAATATAAGCGAGCTTATAAAGGTGAGGGCTGAGCGTATTTTCATCGGTGACCTTAAAGTCGTTTTCGATGTCCCTGATGAATTAATGGTTTATGCCGATATTGACCAGATTGATCAGGTTTTAAAAGGTTATATGGAAAATGCAAAAAGCCATATTAACGAGGGCGGCGAAATTAAAATTTCGGCTACCGATAATCAAAACGGAAAATGCACAGTAACAGTTTATAACAGCGGAAGCAGAATAGAAACAGAGCAAATGCCCGAAATATGGCAGAGCTTTTATCGTGGCGATAAATCTCATAACCGTGAAAGCG
Organism: Oscillospiraceae bacterium; assembly: GCA_015065925.1. GTDB lineage: Bacteria > Bacillota > Clostridia > Oscillospirales > Acutalibacteraceae > UMGS1279. The sequence continues at coordinate 15,719 of SVPL01000013.1, read as the reverse complement.
GCAGATTTGGACTTGGACTTTCCATAGTCAGCGCAATAATGAAAATGCACGGCGAAAGCTGCGGAGTTTATAACACCGAAAACGGAGTCTGTTTTTGGGCCACCTTAAAAAAATCTACCAAATAGCAAAAAAATAAAGTTTTTTAGCAAAATTTAAAAGGCAAAGTGGAAATATTCGTGTTACAATAAAATTAAAGTAATTATTGTATACGACTTTTAATATATCTCCCTACCAAAATCAATAGGCAGACTGTTTTACAGCCTGCCTATTGATTTTATATTGAAAAATATCACATAATGTATTGAAAAACAATTTACTTTAGTTTATAATATACGAAGGTGATATTTTATGAAACTAAGAGATTTACACGTGCGTGATCCTTTTATATTACCCTTTGAAGGGAAATACTATTTTCTTTTCTCTCCCGGTAAATACGCTTGGGAGGGCTGTGAAGGTTTTTATGTTACCGTTTCAGAGGATTTAGAGGATTGGAGTGAACCTATAAAGGTATTCACCCCCCTCGAGGGATTCTGGTCAAATAATAATTTTTGGGCACCCGAAATGCATTATTATAAGGGTGAATTTTATATTTTTGCTTCATTTGGTGCTAAGGTAGGCCACAAACGTGCTGTTCAGATTTTAAAATCAGCAAGTCCTTTAGGTCCTTTTGAGGTATGGAGCTGTCCTTTAACCCTTAGTCAGTTCAATTCCATTGACGGTACTCTTTATCTGGAAAACGGAATACCCTACCTTGTATATAGCCGTGAAGTTATTGATGATCCCGACAGAATCGGCTCTCTTTGGGCGGTGGAATTAACCGATGATTTAAAAGAGCCTATAGGTGAGCACACACTCATTTTTAAGGGCACTGCACCCAAATGGAGTGCATACAAGTGGGAGAGCAAAAAAACCGATCCGCTTACTGCATGGGTGGCTGAAGGCCCATTTTTCCATAAAAACAGCGATGGAAAATTGCTTATGCTCTGGTCCAGCCATTATGGGGCAGGCAACTATATTGAAGCCGTTGCCTATACAGAGAGCGGCTCATTGTTTGGCGATTGGAAACATTGTGAGAAGTTTTTAATGGATTCAAACGGTGGCCACGGTATGCTGTTTAAAACCTTTGACGGTGAGCTTAAATTCACCCTGCATTTTCCCAACAGTCCTTTCGGTGATGAGCGAGCTGTTATTCATACGGTAGAGGAGATAAGTACCGACCCATTTTTAAAAATGAAATAATTAAAGCAGATGCATTTTTTGTGCATCTGCTTTTCTGTTTTAAATTGAATCAACAAGTGCCTTGTGACATTCAAAAATCTCATTAAATTCTTTGTATGCGTTTCTATAAACCTCAATTACATAATCGCCTTGGTAGCCATGATTATTAAGGTCAGTAATAAGTGAGCCAAAATCAAAATGGCCCCTTGTAGGAAGAAGACATTCTCCGGCGGGGGAGTGGTCGCTTATGTGAACGTGGCGGATTCTATAATCCATAGCCTCCATTATTTCGGGGACTGTGTATCCCGCACGCACACTTTGTTTTATATCTAGTGTAAAATTGGCATCATCACCTAATAATCGAACCATATCGGCTAAAAATTCAGGGTCGGCGCTACGATAACCATTAACATTTTCCTGGCAGAGAGTAACGCCAAAATCCTTTCCTATATCGGCAAGAATTTTAAACCTTTGGCAGTATTCTTCTACAGGCAGTTTCCCTGTAGGGCGGTCACCGTGAAGGTTAATAAATTTAGCGCCAAGCCTTTCGGCAATTTCAAAATAGCGTTTGAAATTTTCTTCACTTTCCTCAAATCGGCGCATATATTCTGAAAAGATCATATACGGCTCTGCAAAGGAAAGCATAGGGTGAAGTGCAGAAATGCGAAGATTAGAATTCTTTTTAATATCTAAAATATAATCAATAAAGGATTCATTTAATTCGCGTCTGCAATTGAAAAAAATCTCTGTGCAGGGAATATTGTTTTCACAAAGAAATGCTAACGCTTCTTCGGTTTCAAGCGGATAGAAGCTTGCGGTTGAAATACCAATGCTCATAATTTAAAGTCCCCCGGATTTGCAAATATTGTTTTGTTGGTTTGGTAAATTACCATACCGGGTTTTGCGCCGTTTGGCTTTTTGACGAATTTAACGGGAGTGTAATCTACCGGCACCTGATTTGAACCTTGGGCTTTGGAAAAATATGCTGCAAGAGTAGCCGCATAAAGCAGAGTTTTTTCATCAGGCTCTTTGCCTTCGGTAAACAGAATTACATGGGCACCGTGAATATTTTTGGTGTGAAACCATAAATCATTTTTACCTGCAATTTTGGTTGTTAATTTGTCGTTTTGCAGATTGTTTCTTCCAACTAAAATACGGTATCCGTTTTTGGAAAATTCATAAGGCTCGGCAGTTATTTTCGCTTTTTTATTCCCTGAATTACGCGGAATATAACCGAGTTCGCTAAGCTCGGCACGAATTTCCAAAAGCTCGGCAGTAGAATTTGCAGACTGTAATGAAAACAAAACCGATTCCAAATATGAAAGTTCATTTTCGCACTCATTAATAAGCTCACCCAAGGTTTGCTCGGCGGTACAAGCCTTTTTATATTCTTTAAAATATTTAGCGGCATTACCCGCAGGTGAGAGGGCATTGTTCAATGGAATTTCAATTTCTCTACATTCGGGGTCGTAATAATTTTCTACTACAATTTTGGTAGCGCCTTTGGGAATTCGGTAAATATTAGCCTTAATAAGCTCACCGTAAATTCTAAGATGCTCGCGGTTGGCGGATTTAGAAAGCTCTTGTTTTCTAAGCTGAAGCTTTCTCTCATTTCTTGCAATAAGCGTTTTGATTTTTTTAACCAAATCAGATTTATTTGCTTCAAGACGGCGAATTCGGTCCCGTTCTCCGTAAAAATCCTCTAAAAGCGCCGAATAGGAGGGAGCTATTTTATATTTAAATAAATTTCCATATTGCCTGATTTCGGTGAAACTGTAGTCTTTAGGTTGATTATTTTCATCATATAATATTGTAGGTGTTCCACCTGTTTCAATTTCTTTTTTTAAAGAAGCAAGGGCATTAAAAATTTTATTCTCAGTTGTTTTTGAGGTGGCAGAGTCGCAGTCACCCGTTAACCTTAATGTTAATTCTCGGCAAATAAGGGGAGAAATACCTGCAATGCTTTGAATTATTGCGTCACTTAAGCGTATATCAGCATAAAACAAAATATTTTGTGCGGCAATTTTTAAATCACCTGTTAATAGGTCGATTTTACCGCTATTTTCAGGGGGAGTGTAGGTGGCGCCGGGTTGTATAAGCCGTGCTCCCGATTCAATATCACTTCTTTTTGCCGACTCTATAATTTTGCCCTGTTCATCAACCAAAATCAAATTGGTTTTTTGCCCTAAAAATTCTAATATAAGGGAGTTTGTTACCCTATCACCCATCTCGTTGGTGGATTGAATTTTGAAAATTATAAGTCTTTCAGCCCCAATACCTTCAACGCTTAAAATTCTGCCTGATGCCAAATGCTTTCTAAGTAGCATACAAAACATAGGTGGATTTGCGGGATTTTCAAAAACCGCTTCGGTAAAATTAACTCTTGGATTTGCAGGAGAGATGGAAATAAACAGCTTTTTATTGAAATTTTTCCCTCTTAAAGAAAAAACAAATTCATTTTTAGCGGGGATATGAATTTTATCTATATGACAATCTATTGCCGTCTTTAGCTCATTTCTAAGACAGGCAATGAAAGAACCGTCTAACGGCATTTTTTCACCTTCTTAATTATTGGAATTACTATTTGAATTTTCGGCTTCCGACTTCTCTTGTTCTTTTTTGATTTTAGCCTTTACAGAGCGCTTTTTGGATTTTGGTTTTTGTGGATTGTATTCGGCTAGAATATTATCCCATTCATCAGGTGAAATATCCTTGGCAACAACTCCGAATTTTTTATATATAATTGCGCTTATTTCCTCACAGCCTTGTTTATCCCTATAAAGCTGACGAAGATGAAGGAAAGCCGAAATTGCGCTCAAAAAGCATAGAATAACTAGCGGGATTATATGATTTGAGGCAAGTGTGTTACCCGTTGGGTCGCTTATTTCAGATGATAAACGCGCAATAATAACTATGCTTGAAGAAAGACTGAAAATAAACTGAAGCAGGGGTAGCTTAAACCATATAAACACTTCAGATAAAACTATTCCAATGGCAGCTACCACCATAATGTTAAGGGTCGTGTAAAGTCTTGCTATTTCAAGCTCTTGGTGAGGCTGTGGAGTGCCCATATTTGCAAGATTTGCCGCCATTTCTCCCGATTTTCCAAGAATATAAAATAAATTTATCAATGTGCAATAAACAACTGCCGCAAAAAATAACCAACGAACAATTCTGTAGGAGGTGCTTTTGGTGGTTATGTAGCTAAACCCTTCTTTATTCTGCTTTTTTCTAAGCAGAGTGAGTAAAACCTCTTTCGATGTTTTGGGAGTTTTGTTTTTCATAATTTATCAATCCCTTTTAAGATATTTTAACTAGTATACCATTAATTCAGTTAATTTTCAACAAATTAAATCTTTTTGTTTTAATATTTAAAAGAATAATTTGTATATAGTGATAAAAATCTTGATAAAATGCTAACATTTGCAAAAAAAGACTTTTCATATTCTTAATTTTAGTGTATAATAAATTTGTAAAATAGGAGGGATATTATGAAGACGGATTTTTCAGTTTCTCTTGCAAAAATGATTAATGAATTTTCCCTTGAAACACTTTATCTTCCGGGTGAGCCGGAGGAAATACTTGTTTCAAATGCCGAGGTAAATCGTCCGGGTTTACAGTTGGCAGGTCATTATGAGTTTTTTGACAGTGAGAGGGTTCAGATAATCGGCAAAAGTGAGGAAAGCTATTTAAGGGAGTTGGATGAGGAAGGATTAGATTCCTGTTTAGATGCCTTTTTCTCCCGCAAACCGCCTATGGTTATAATCTCCAGAAAGTTGGAGGTGCCCCGAAAAATGCGCGATTATGCCGAAAAATACGGGGTTCCCCTTCTTCGCACAGAGGATTCTACATCTAGCTTTTTGTCATCCTTAATCGCCTTTTTAAATGTTCAGCTTGCACCCCGCATAACCCGTCACGGTGTTTTAGTAGAGGTTTACGGTGAAGGTGTTTTGCTTCTTGGCGAAAGCGGAGTCGGTAAGAGCGAAACGGCTATAGAATTGGTTAAAAGAGGTCACCGTCTTATTGCTGATGATGCGGTAGAGCTAAGGCGCGTTTCTTCAAAATCGGTTGTAGGCTCTTCGCCCGAAAACATCCGTCATTTTATTGAGCTTCGCGGAATAGGTATTATTAACGCAAGTCGTATTTTCGGTGCGGGTGCTGTTAAGCTTACCGAAAAAATCGATATGATTATAAAATTAGAGCCTTGGGATGCAGATAAGGTTTATGACCGTATGGGTCTTGAGAGTGAAAAAACCGATATTTTGGGAATACAAATTCCGTCCCTCACCATCCCTGTAAAGCCGGGTAGAAATTTGGCTGTTATTATTGAGGTTGCGGCTATGAATAACCGTCAGAAGAAGATGGGCTATAACGCCGCACACGATTTGCTTAAAAAATTGGGTATGGCAGATGCCATTGAAGGCTCGGACGATTCCGAAGGCAGTGTAGATGTTTACAAGTAATTCAAAATTTTAATATATTTAGGAGTGTAAAAATTATGTATCATTTAGGAATTGATTTAGGCGGCACAAACATAGCGGTTGGTGTTGTTGATGAAAATTTTAAGATTGTAGGTCGCGGTAAAAAGAAAACTAATTGTCCCCGTCCCGCAGATGAAATTTGCGACGATATGGCGGCTGCCGCTAAAATGGCAATTGAGGATGCAGGTCTTACAATAGATGATATTGATACTATTGGTGTTGGCGCACCCGGTAGCATTAATCCCTTTACGGGTGTTATTGCAATTTCAAACAACCTTCGCTTTGAGAATGTTCATATGGGCGAAATGCTGAAAGAGCGTTTAGGTCGCGATGTTTTTCTTGAAAATGATGCCAATGCAGCCGCTTACGGTGAGTTTTTGGCAGGTGCAGGTGTAGGCACTAAGGATATGGTTGCTGTCACCCTTGGTACAGGCGTTGGCGGCGGTATTATTATTGATGGAAAGCTTTTCTCAGGCTCTAACCTTGCAGGCGGTGAGCTTGGTCATACCGTAATTGTTCATGGCGGTGAGCAGTGTACCTGCGGAAGAAAGGGCTGTTGGGAGGCTTATGCTTCGGCAACAGGATTGATTAACCTTACCAAAAAGGTTATGAAGGCTAATCCCGATTCAAAAATGTGGGAGCTTTGTGACGGTGATATTAATAACGCAAACGGCCGCACCTCTTATGACGGTATGCGCGCAGGTGATAAAGCCGCTACAGAGGTTGTTGATACCTATGAGGATTATGTTGCTTGCGGTATTACCAATGTAATTAACATTTTCCAGCCTGAGGTTGTTTGTATTGGCGGCGGTATTTCCAAAGAGGGAGATACCCTTTTAAAGCCTATTGTTTCAAAGGTTGTTCACGACCGATTTACTAAGAATGTTGAAAAACAAACAATGGTAAAAATTGCTGAGCTCGGTAATGATGCAGGTATTATAGGCGCCGCATTTATTCATAGACTTTATAGATAAATTAATTTATATATTTTTATTTTGGAGTGTTGTTTTTGGATTACAGTCTGCTTAAAGAATTTTTGCAAAATGAAGAAATTGTGTATAAGGAAAATGAGCCCATGTCGGCTCATACCACCTTTAAAATAGGTGGCCCTGCCGATTTGTTCATTCAACCCGCAAGCGAAGGCGCAGTTGCAAAGCTTGTTTCCTTTTGCAATGACAGGGAAATACCTTTTTACATTCTCGGAAATGGTAGTAACCTGCTTGTTTCGGATTTAGGTGTGGAAGGCGCTGTTATTCACATTGCGGGCGGACTTTCTGATTTTTCGGTAGGCGGTACCAATGAAATAACCTGCGGAAGCGGACTTCGTCTTTCCCTTCTTTGCAGTTATGCTCTGGAAAACGGACTTACGGGATTAGAATTTGCTTGGGGTATACCGGGATTTGTAGGTGGTGCCGTTTATATGAATGCGGGCGCTTACGATTCCGAAATTTCAAATGTTATAACCGAATGTCGTTGCGTCACTTCGGATGGCAAGTTTGAAACCTTAACACTTGATAAAATGAAACTCGGTTATCGCACCAGTATTTTTAAGGAAAAGAAAAACCGTGTTATAACCTCGGCTAAATTTCAGCTTTATCCCGGTGATACAGAGGCTATTCGCACTCGTATGGACGAACTTATGCAGCGCCGTAAATCCAAGCAACCCTTGGAATTTCCAAGCGCGGGCAGTACTTTTAAAAGACCTACAGGTAATTTTGCGGGCACACTTATTGAAATGTGCGGTCTTAAAGGCTTTTCTATCGGTGGTGCGGAGGTAAGCGAAAAACACGCGGGATTTGTTATAAACAAGGGTGATGCAACCGCATCGGATGTAAGACGCCTTATAGAAGCCGTTAGCGAAAAGGTATTTTTAGAAACAAGTGTAAAGTTAGAGCCTGAGGTTGAATTTATAGGCAGATAATTTCAAAAAATATTAAAAGGGGAGTGAGCATAAAGTGGAATTTATATTTTTAACAGGTATGTCGGGCGCGGGTAAATCCAATGCCGCAAACGCAATGGAAGATTTAGGCTTTTACTGTATAGATAACATTCCGCCAATGCTTATTCCTTCTTTTGTGAATTTGGCAAAAAAGGGTGAGCTCAACCTTTCAAAAATCGCAATTGTAACCGATATCAGAAGTGGTGAAGCCTTTAAAAACATTGAAGGAGTATTTAAAAAGCTCTCAGATGAAAATGTTTTTTATAAAATAGTTTTTTTGGATGCTGAGGATACCGAGCTTGTTCGTCGTTATAGCGAAACAAGACGAAAGCACCCCCTTTGTGACGAATATAATCTTACAGTAAAGCAGGCGGTAATTAAAGAAAGGCAAATGCTGGAGAATGTTCGCGCAATGGCGAATTTTATTATAGATACCACCAATTTAAAAATAGGTCAGCTAAAAAAACAGCTTTCAAGCCTGTTTTTGGGTGAGGGCGTAAGCACACTTAATATATCTTGCGTGTCTTTTGGTTTTAAGTACGGTCCCGCTTCAGATGCTAATTTGGTTTTTGATGTAAGATGTTTGCCAAATCCCTTTTATATTGATGAGCTTAAAACTCTCACAGGTCTTGATGAAGCGGTTTCAAGCTATGTAATGAGTTTTGATGCATCAAAGGATTTTGCAAACAAAATTTTAAATCTTATTGAATATTCTCTCCCTTTATATAAGGACGAAGGAAAAAGTCAGCTCGTAATTGCGGTTGGTTGCACGGGTGGTAAGCACCGTTCTGTTACCTTTGCTGAGCTTATTTATAAAAGACTTAAAGAACTTGGCTATCGTGTAAGTGTAAACCACCGCGATATTGAAAAGAAATAGGAGGCGGCAGATTTGTCATTCACCTCTGATGTAAAAAGTGAATTAACAAAAATCGAAACGTCCACCTGTTGTAAGATTTCCGAATGTTACGGTATTTTACTGTTTGGTAGGGCGTTTTCTGAAAAGCTTATATCTGTTTCTACCGAAAGTGAAGAGGTTGTGGAAAGACTTTGTCATCTTCTTCAGAGCTGTTATTCTGTGCAACCTCATATTTCAGGCGGCGGAACAAAGCGAGATTATTTTACAGTATCAATAGATGATGAGCAAAAATGCACCGAAATTTTAAATTCCTTAGGATATTTTGGTTTTGAGCTTGGTGACAGTGTTATAAAATATCAGAATATTGAGGATGAGTGTTGCAAAATTTCTTTTATAAGAGGTGCCTTTCTCGCATCGGGAATGGTAAGCGACCCTAACAAAGAGTACCACGCAGAATTTCCCATTAGAAATGCAGCACTAACAAATGAATTTTATGAAATACTGTGCGAAATGGGGCTTAAGCCGAAAATATCCGCCAGAGGTTCAACTCATATTATATATTTTAAAGAAAGTGAAAATATAGAGGATCTTTTAACCACCATTCAGGCAACCAACCACACCTTGGAGTTGGCGGGAATAAAGGTTTATAAGGATATGCGCAACCACTATAATCGCCTTAGCAACTGTGAGGTTGCAAACATCTCAAAAACAGTAAACGCGGCGGTGGCACAGAAACAGGCCATAGAAAAAATTAAGCAAAAGGGAGCTTATGAAACCCTTTCAGGGGAGCTTAAATTCGCCGCCGAGCTAAGGCAAAAAAATCCCGAAGCAAGCCTTACCGAGCTTGTAAAACTATCAGGAAATACCATAACCAAATCGGGACTTAACCACAGACTAAACCGCCTTGTTACAATAGCAAAGAACTTGTAGAAAAATGTGAGGTTATTATGGGTAAAACTAGATGCTTTGATACGGGTTCACAGTTGAATTTGCATTTTTGCAATTACAAAACCGACTTGTGGGCTAAAACCATTCATAATCACGATTATATTGAGATAGCCGTTATAGTAGACGGTGTTGGAGTGCATAAAATTAATAATGTTGAAATCGTTGTTAAAAAGGGTGAGGTTTGCATAATCAACACTGAAAGCATACATCAGTTTTCTCCTTTAGAGGATGATAGTTCGCAAAGCCTATCTATTTTATTTATCACAATATATCCCGAATTCCTTTATGATATGGGATTTGAACCTACTTTACTAAATAATATTATAAATATGCTTTTGTTTAAGTTTTATTATGTTCAAAATAATAAATATTCTTTCATCTTAAGTAACGAGGAATTAGAGCATACGGTATATTTATCTACTAAAATGATTGAAGAATTACATAGCAACAAAAACTGCAATATATATCTTTTAAAAATGTATTTAAGCATTATATTAATTGAATTTTCGCGTCATTATGAAAAACTGGTTAAAGCTACACCTCAAATAAATAACTATCACTTTGCGTTAGTGAAAAATGTAATTAATTATTTAAATCTTCACTATTTTGAAAATATAACATTGAAGGAGCTTTCTGATTACTGTCATATAAGTTCGCGGCATTTGTCAAGAATTTTCAAAGAGGCTACAAATTTCAGCATTTTCGAGTATTTGCAGAAGGTACGCATTGAAAAGGCTTGCCTTTTACTTAAAACAACCGACCGAAAAATAACAGACATTGTTAATTTGGTTGGTTTTACCGATTATCGCTATTTTAATAAAATATTTAAAAATTATACGGGTATGACGCCAAGAAAATATGCGAACAGAAAAGACCTTTAGGTATTTAATCATATACTTCAAATGAATATAACACAATATAAATAAACACGACCGCCCTTATAAAAAAGCGGTCGTGTTTATTTTGGGAGAGGGGAGAAACTGAATTTTATTTTAAAGCATTAGCTTTTAAAGCCATCGTTTGGGAAGGCGCTAAAATCGGCTTTGCTGATAATATTATTGTATAAATACTCTCTAACCTCTTGTGTTTCGGCATAGCCGTTATTGTTACCCTCGGCATTATATGCCAAATTTGCAATTTCATAAACCGTTGCGGTTAGGGTGTTGTCATCATAAACCGTAAAGGTTGTGCCGTCTGGGCGCTGTAGTACGGCGTAGGTTCTTACAGAATATGAAGTGTTATAATTTTTTTCAGAAATTTCTGTAAGGGCGGCGGTGAACTGAATTTCCGAATCAGTTTCATCAAAAATAATGTTACATTCACCTTTAATATAAGCGGCGCCCTTTCGAGCAGAGCGAACCTTTCCGTCAGACTGAACATAATCGCCAAGCGCCAATTCTTTGCCACCTAAATATTCGGTTTTTATTGCAACCGAGCCGTATTCAACAAGCTCATAGGTATCAAAATAAGATTTAGATATTGCAGATTTTGTGATGGCAGATTTAAAGCGAAGAGCCTGTATTCCGTTGGTTCTTATAGCGGTGCCAACGGTGGTAAGAGCAGACTGAATTTCGTCAACTGCATCCTCTGCGCTTGTTACCTTAATCCTATCCATATAAACGGTACCTGCCGCATTTGGACGAATTGCCAAGGTTGCCATTGTGTTAGCTGATGGAGTAAAGGATGCCGTTATTTTTACCCAAATTGCATTACCCGACTCATTTGATACATGGGTTTTATCAACTGAGAATTCATTTGATTGAGAATCGAAAATGATTCTTTTGCCGTCCGTTTTTTCAATAGTCATAGTATAGGCAGAAGTAAGAGCAATTCTGTTGTTATCATCGTTATCTGACTTCATATAGAAGGTGATATACTGACCTGCATCGTTAGCAGTTAGCATCGTGTGGTTGTCTGCAACCTTTAAATAAAGGGAAAGGTCGTAACGTTTGCCACCCTTTAACAACATAGCATCAGCAGAATATCCAACCGCGAAATCGGCAGAGGTATTAAGGCTGTAAACCTTATCGCCAAGAATTTCAAGGTCTGAAAGGGTTGTACCAACCTCGGTAATGTTTGCCGCGCCGCCGTTGTTTACAATTTTATTTGAATTGGTATCGGCGTCGTAATCCAAAAGTCCTTCGGGAGTTTCAAATACCGTTAAATCATCAATATAAAGGGTTGTGTTAGCGCTTGAATATTCTACAAAAAGTCTAACCGAGGTTAAATCACCTGTATTAAAGGTAAAGGCATCCTTCTGCCATACTCCGCCTTCGGCATAATTATTACCATAGGAATTTCCAATAGTGTTTTGATAAGCAGAACCTATTGAATCGTGTTCTGTGCTACTTGCTACCATACCGTAAAAATTGTTGTTATTTGCGGCGGTATATGTTTCTTGCATCATCCAATAGTAAGAAACTGTGTAGTTGGTGTTAGGCTTTAATCCAACAACATTAGTGTAAACATCCGACTGATAGCGGGAGAATAAAGCTAAAGATTTTGTGCCGATATGGGATATGCTATTAATAATTTTTGCGCTTCCCCAATCAGCGCCAATGTGCCAACCTTCGGCGTCTGTGGAATGTTCGCGGTAAACAACATCTCCAACTTCTAAAAGCTCATAACCGGGGCTTGCAAATACACTATTATTTTTAAACTTTGCAGTAACTGCACCCTCAACCTCTGCAAAATCATAGGTGGCTTCGGTAGAAATAGCACCTTCGGCATTATACCAGCCTAAAAATTCGTTTCCGTCGTAAGGATTGGCAGTATAAACGGTACCTTCATTGGTAATATAACCTGCATCGGCGCCGCTTTCTACACTAACGGTAAGAGGTTCGGGTGTTTCAAATACGGTAAATTCATCTATATAAATATACCCTGAGCCTAAAGTGCTTTCATAGTCAAGGAAGAGCCTTACGGAAGTTAAATCACCCGTATTAAAGGTAAAGGTTTCTTTTTTCCAGGTGTTAGCCTCGGGGTACTGCGCGCCGTAAGCGTGACCGAGCTTTTGACCCCAAGCCTCGCCCGAGGTTAAACAGTTAGTTCCGGAGGCAATCATACCATAGTAAATATTTCCGCTTGTTTCACTATAGCCCTGCTCCATCTTCCAATAGTAAGAAACGGTATAATCGGTGTTGGGTTTAAGCCTGTTAAGATTTGTATAGGTGTTATTCTGATAACGAGCCATAATAGCCAAATAGTTTGAGCCACTATGACCACCTTCAGTTTTAATAATCATTACCTTTCCCCAAGAGGGCCCAACATGCCAACCCTCGGCAGTTTCTGAATGGTCGTAGTAATGAACATCGCCTGTTGTGGCGGTTTCATAACCGGGGCTTGCAAAAATACTGTTATTTTTGAATTTAGCGGTTATTGCACCATCATTATCAGAGAAGGTTTCGGTAAGATTTTTGGAAATAAGGGCATCACCGCTATACCAACCCAAGAATTTATTTCCATCATAAGGCACTGCGGTGTAGGTGTTGCCTTCATTAGTTAAATAACCCGCATCTGTACCACTTTCTAAATTAACCGAAAGAGGCTCAGGCTCTTTGGCAATGGTGAAATTATCTATAAAGAGATTTGAAACTGCTTGTGGATGACTTGAATATTCTAAGAAAATTCTAACCGAGGTTAAATCTCCCGTATTAAAGGTGAAGGTATGCTTTTGCCATACTCCTGCTTCGGGAGAATATGAACCGTATGTGCCACCAAGTCTGTTTTGATAAGCCTCACCCGTTGTGCCATAGGCGGTGCTGCTTGCTATCATACCGTAAAAACAGTTGTTATTTTCGGTTGTATAGCCATTTCGCATCATCCAAGAATATGAAACGGTATAGTTTGTGTTGGGTTTTAAACCAACTATATCGGTATAACAATCGTTTCTGTAGTGTGTGAAAAATTCAAGGGATTTGTTACTGTTAAAGCCTTCGCTTGTAACAACATTCACCTTTGCCCAATCGGCAGAAGCATACCAGTTGGGATAAACTGCATTTGCGGGCTCCTTGGTAGAAACCAAACCTAAATCGGAATATTCAAAACCGGGGCTTTCAAATATGCTGTTATCTTCAAATTTTGCAGTGAAAAGCCCATCGGTAAAGGTTTCGGTAAGATTATTTGAAACTAATTCGCTATCCTCATTATACCAACCTGAAAATTCATTTCCTTCATAGGGGACTGCGGTGTAGCTGTTGCCGTTAATTTCAACATAACCTGCATCAACGCCTTCTTCAAGGCATACATTAGTTTTATTTACATAAACATATTTGCCCCAGATTGCAGGGTTTTCGGGAGATTGCCAATCGGCACCCTTATCGCCAACCAGCAATAATTTGCCGGGGGATACTTCGCACACACCTGTGTATCCGCTTGTGGTGTCGGTGTAGGTGGGGGTAAGATATTTCCACTCTCTGCCCGTGCCGTCGGGTGAGAAAAGCATTTTACAGTTAGGTCTGCCGTAGCTAAGCACCAACACGCCGTTTGACATCATATATAAATAAGCGTCTACGCTATATGCATCAGTATCGGTGACACCGGGAAGCTGTTCGGGTTTACTCCAAGTAAGTCCGTTATCGGTAGAACGGCACTGATAAAGAGGTGCGTTTCCAATTCGCATTACACAAAGCAATGAGCCATCGGAACATCGTGCAACGGTTGGTTCACAAAATGTAGTTGGTTCTGTTGTTATTCCTGTAGGAGCAGCAACTGTTGAAACCACGCTCCAATTCTCGCCGTCGTCGGTTGATTTAACCCATATTGTGCGGTAGTCTGAGTCGCCTTCATAAGCGCCGTACATAAGGCCCTGAATTGAGCCGTCGGGCATTACCATCATTCCTCTGTGGAATTGGAATGAAGACCATCCTGTATTGGTTATTTTTAAATTTTGGGGAAATTCTACAGTTCCGGTATGCTTTTCCCAAGTTTCACCATTATCGGTTGAGGTTGCATACTCTACTGATGAGTGTCTTTGATCTATCCAGTATGATGTATAGTTTATTCCCAACAAGGCACCTGAGTTAAGCTTTACTACACTTGTGAAGTAAAGGTCTGACTCCTCAATATAGGTTGGCCAGGTAGCACCGCCGTCGTGCGAAACCCTTAAACCATTATTCTCGTGGATACCCCACTCGGTATCGGTGAACTGACTGAACGACACAATAACATCGTCACCAAAGCCGTGAACAAACGGAAACTGTCTGATCTCGGTTTCGCCGTCCTCAATAATAAATTCTTCACCTACCGATATATCAAGCAGAGGATCTCCCTGCAATATTGCTTCCGCTTTAGAATTCATAGTAAAAATCACCGCCTCTCCGAAAATTAGTGATAAGCAAAGTAAAATTGCCATAACACTTTTTGCTTTTGTTTTTAAAATATTCATTATAAATATCCTCCTTCGGTATTCTTTAAAACCATTATATAGTACCCAAAGGACATTTAATAGTTATAATATAGACATAAAAGTGTGCTTAAAAGGACATTTTGGATTTAAAAGTGTGTTTTGATAGACAAAATCAAGGAATTTTTATAACTATAATTTTTGATTATTTATAGGCGTTTTAATTGACAATATTTTCTTATTGTGATATTATTTTATATAAGTAATTTGGCTAAACTAAAAGAGGTGAGCAATATGGTGTCCTTGGGCTTTATAGAGGGTTTTTATACCCGTCCCAGAATTGATAAAGAGCTTCTTCGCAAATACAGTGAAGGGCTTATATGTCTTTCGGCCTGCATTGCGGGTGAAATACCAAATTATCTGCTTTATGGAAACTATAATAAAGCCAAAGAAACCGCCTTGTTACAATAGCAAAGAATTTGTAAATTTAAAGCATATTAAAAACGACTGCCTCTTTTAAAAATGAGGTAGTCATTTTATATGCTTGAATATATATTCATTATTTAATTGGCACAGCTACTTGCGTTATGTAATCTTTACTGTTTTTGCCACGGTTGGGAGGTCCTTCCAAATAAACAGAACGGAAACCGCCCGTAGTTTCAATATTATTTTCTTTTACATATTTCATAAGCGCATAAATTGCGTTTGTAATTCCTTCATACGGGCCACGGTAATAAATACATAAAGCGGGTGTTTCGGCAAACTCTATACGCTCGTCCGAGTTAAAGCTATCCTCAACGGGAATACAACACATAATGTCCAGTTTTTCAGTTGAATCAGACATTCTAACGGTAAACATACGGCTATGAACGGACATTTTTCCCGTATGAGCGGCGGCAATATAGGTATCACGCAAATAGTTGGCGGCTTTTT
>SVPL01000012.1 GCA_015065925.1 Oscillospiraceae bacterium | reverse complement strand
ACATAATAGGTTGTGTCATACTTAGAATAATCGGTTTTGCCGTATTTATCTACGCCAATGTTATAAAGTGCGCAGGTATATTGTGTTGAACGCAGATAATCTTCGGTTGCATTTTGATAGCTTACATAATCATAAACTACCTTTTTGCCCTGTTCTTTATCATAAGCAACACCCTTAAACACCTTGTTGCCGTTTTCGTTCTTCACAAAGGCTTTGTTGCCCTTATAGTAATTAAGATTTGCACTATTCTCGCTAACCATCATACCATATTCAACAACCTCATAGCCGTCTTCGGTATGTGCGTTTATAATATGCTCGGGAATTTGGAATTTAAAGCGTATAGCCTGACTTTGGTTTTCGTCTGCCTTACGGATTGAAGCGCCAACATAGGTGTTAATGGGATTAGCCACAACATCAAGCTCTGCGGGAAGTGTAAATTTGCTCATACCCGTTAAGCCTTCGGGAGCGGTGTATGGAAGTGCGAAAACTCTGGTTCCGTAGTCGGAGCAAACAACCTCTTTAACGCTGTCTTCTTTTACAAAATAGCTATTTTGATTTTGGTAAAGAACATTCATAAGTCTGTTTGCAGATGCGGGGAACAATACAACCTCGGGATTCATTTTGTCATAAAGCTCATAATAACCGTAATAAATACCGTGATGAATTGCCTGAACAAAGGTGGATTTAAGCTCGGTTCCTGCATACTTTTTAAGCATTGCATTACACTGAGTATTTGCACTGTCACCTGTGATAAGTAGGGTTTGGTCTACATTTTCATCAGTAAAGGAAATTTTAAAGGTTGTGCTTGTGTTGTTAATATCGGTATAATCGGTGCCGAGTACACTTGGGAAAATGTCCTCCAAAGTAAACATAATATCAATTACCGCGTTGCGAATATGATACCTATAACCGCTGTGGCAGGTGGAAACCTTAGCATTTGATAAAATTTCAATATATGTTTTCATAAGCTCGAAGCTTGTATAACCAAGCTTTCCAACATCATCACCGGTTATTTCATACTGCTCTAAGGTAGCGAAATTATAAATAACCTGTTCAACATTAACCTGTGCGCCGTAACGCTCAAGGAAACTCATAAATCCGCTTATATGGTCGCTATGACAATGTGTGAGCAGCCACGCGGCTATTTGAATTTCACCCTCGGGAGTATACTCTCGAAGCAGCTTATAAAGGCGGTTAGCATTATCAAAATAAGTTTCGGTATGACCGCCATCTACAATAATAAAGCTACCGTCGGCAAGGCGGATAATATAGCTCATACCAATGCCGCCGCCCGTTGCACCGTTATGGTCAAGCTGAATAATAAGGGGCTGTAAGCCTTTGTCGGTGTAGGTGTTTAATTCTTCATTCTGTGGCAGGGTATCGGTAACCTGCTCGGAAATAAGCATTGTGCTATTATATGGATTATAGGTTACATTAACCGTAGTATTGCCCTTAATGTAGGTTGCAAATTTATTATCACCATAGGCATTAGTTGCATATTCGGCGAAGTTTGCGGCTGCAAGAGCTTCTAGATAACCGCCATAATCTTCCTCGGTGCAGGACTTATAAAGGGTTGTGGTTGCGGTATCGGTATCATAGCTTCCTGTTGCGGTTTTCCCCTCTACAGAAGGTGCATAATACTCTTGAGATTTGGTATCATCTTTAATTTCAACAAGCTGAATATCATCTAAATAGGTTATGGCGCAGTTGCCGTAAACAACAAAGGCAAGAGTATCGCTAACAGAGCCTGAATCAAAATGCAAAACGGTATTATACCATACATTGGCAACCTCGGCAATTCCCTGAGAGCCGGTATCATCAGTTATTCTTCTTACAGAATAGCTGAAGGTATCTGGCGCGCCAACGCCGTCGGCATCCATTATAGAGGCATACTGACCTACATAATGCAAAAAGCCGTTAGCAGCTGCCTTGGAATAAATACCGCCAAGCTTAGCGCCCTCTGCGGCATAATTGAATATGCCGTAATTAGGCAGTATTATGGTTTGAGCTCCGCCTGTGCTAGCCTTCATTTCATTTGTTGCGTATGAGAATTTAAGTGCATACTTAGTATTTGCTTTAAGTCCTTCCAGCTTATAGTCAAACCAACGGGTTTGGGTGTTAAGCTTAATGGATTTTTCGCCCTCCTTAATATAGGTGGCATTTGTATTTTCTTTTACGGTAACATAGGTCTCGGGGGATTTATATCCGTCATAGCCTTCAATCTGCTTAGAGCCGTTACCGCCCTTACCCCATTTGGTTATATCTTCAAAATCCATTGTTGTATCTTCCTCTTCTTCGCCGTCATCCTCTTCTACTGCATTGCATACAAGTGAAATATCGTCAATATAGCAACCGTCGGTATTTTTACCTGTTATGGTGGTTGCGACAAAATTAAGCCAAAGTGTAACATCTGTATTATCACCTGTATTGAATGGAATTTCTATTTTTTCCCATCTGCCTGTACCGTAAGCTGTACCATAGTTTGCTATAACGCGGCTATCGGTTGTAGAGATTGAACCCATTGCAACACCGTCACTTGCGGGCCAAGCGGGCACTAAATCTTTAGGAAGTATATATACACGTTCAAAGCGTCTGTTTACCTCTGCAGTATCTGCGTGGTCAACCTCCATATAGGAA
Source organism: Oscillospiraceae bacterium (assembly GCA_015065925.1). Classification (GTDB taxonomy): domain Bacteria; phylum Bacillota; class Clostridia; order Oscillospirales; family Acutalibacteraceae; genus UMGS1279. Next base: position 43,407 of record SVPL01000012.1, on the reverse strand, counting down.
TAGAAGGTTAAGGTGTAGTCGGTGTTTTTCTCAAGTCCCGTAAAATTACGGCCCGCATAGGAATAACGGGAGCCTAAATAATAGGACTTTGAGCCGCTTCGAGCTTTATTAGTTGTTGCGGAAACCGTTTGAAAAGTAAGTGCGCCGGTAGAGGCAAGCGCCCAATCTCCGTTTGAGAGAGAATTGTCATAGCTACCGTCTGCCTTAACATAAGTTACTACCTTTGTACCGTTTGCATATTTTTCGCCGCCGTCAGATACATCTGTACCATAGGCTTCAAACATTGCTTTATATTTTTCGGTATCATCAGTATTATAAGCATAGGTTAAGGTAGTGTTTGTGCTTACAAGCTTACCACCCTTATACCAACCCAAAAATTTATTACTGCCAAGGGGTACTGCGGTAAAGGTAACATCGCCGTCAGCATCTACAGCGGCACCACAACAAGGCTCTACCGTACCAAGGTCGTAATCATTTGCCTCAGCAGTAGCAATAATAGCATTTGTGGGGGTTGCAGTCATTTCAATTCCGCCAATAGAAAGGGTTTTGTCGGCGGTGTTATCTGTAATCGCATCAACCGAAAAGGCTAAGCGAATATTTGCCTCGTGGTATTCATCGTTACCCGTTGTAAAGGTGTGCTCAATTTTCACCCATTCGCCTTGATTATTAGGTGCGATAAGAACATTAGAAAAGCTAGCCATAGAAGAAGGCTTATTGCGAAGCTCCTCATTATTGGTGGCATCCTTTATAATATGGTTAACATCCATACGGCTTACGCGGGTGGAACCATTATTGTAATCATAAGAGTAAATGTTTTGTCCCTCACTCGGCAAGGCGTATGTTTTATAAGAGCCGTTTAAATTAATATAAAAAGGCTCGTACATATAGTATTTAAAGGATTTTACTCCGTTGTTTTTAACCCAGAAGCTGATTTTATAATCGGTATTTCTTTCAAGCCTTACGGAATAGCGACTGTAGATATATGTAGTTCCGCTTTCCACCGAACTATCTCTGTTGAAGGTTACTGTGTTAAAGGCTTCGCCCTCGGGAAGGGTTTCTGTGGCGCCTTCCTCAAAATCAAGCGTGTAGGATGTTCCCGACACTACCCAGTTTGTGGCGGTGTCTGCATCTAAATCGGCTGCTGCAAAATCACCGTCTTTAATAAGATTTGTCTGCTCTGCCGATGCATTTATACTAAACAAGCAGGTTATACTGCTTAGTATCATTAGCAACGACAAAAGAATTGCGACTGTTTTTTTCATTTTAAACTCTCCTCCTGAAATTCAAAATCTTGACATCTGAAAAGCCATATGATATTCTTAAAATGGCGGTATTCTTTAGAAATCAAAATCATTATTTTAATAATATCACTTTTAATTAGTTCAATCAAGATTATATTCTACATAAAAAACGCATTTTTTCGCCATTTTAAAATGTTGGGAGAGTATAAAAGGTGCTTAGACATTCAGTTCATGTATACAAATATTGGCACAACGAAAACAAAACCTTTGACACTAAAGATACAAATAAGTATCACAACCTTCGCTCGGTAGAAGCAGGAAGGCTTATTGCCGTTTGCCAAAATAAGGTTATTGAAGTAAATAAGGGTGAGATGCTTTACATCCCACCCGAACGGTATGCCGATATTAAAGTTTTTGCCGAACCCTACTGTAACGGAACGGTTTTGAAGCTACGCTATTTTCCAAATGAGGATGACCTTAGCTTTCCGCCCCAGTCGGTTAAAATTAATGATGAAATTATTGCGCTTTTAAAGGATATACCGAACTATGGTCAAAGCATTACTTGTAATCATTTTTACAAAACATATAAAGCATTAGACCTAATTCAAGCCAATATGACACGCTACACCGATAAAAACATTCTTAAGCTTCAAAAAGCGCTTGAGTTTATGCGCAAAAATGATAATTATACAATTCAAGAGGCAGCGGCTTACTGTGATATGAGTCATAGGCGCTTCAATGCAGTATTTAAAGAGGTTTTAAATTTAACACCCATTCAAATGAAGCAAAAGCTGCAAGCCACAAAGGCAGAACTGCTTCTTAAAAAAACCGACCTTTCCATTGATGAAATTGCAAAACAAATTGGATATTCCTCCACAAATCAGCTTAGAAGCATACTTAAAAAAAGATGCAACTCACTACCTAAGAAAATAAGGACCAAATAGATATTTAACATTTAAAGCTTTAAAATTTTAAGCTCGTATTTTCCGAAATCCACCTTTAATTTTTTATCAAGAGGTTTAATATAAAGCTCAGTTTTATTTTGATGGTCGGCAAAATTATGAAGCACAAGTCCATAGCCTTCCGCATTTTTCTTAAAGGAGGACATTATAATTTCAGGGTTATTAACGGTAACTATGCTACCCGTTTTTTCACCTTCGCCCGATGGAAAGAAGGATATTACCTGAGGCTGTTCATTAAAAATCTGTGCCTGACTTTGAAGGTTGCCCTCTGCCACAATTCTAAAGGAGAAATGTCTTTCGCCCATATCAATGTGATTGCAGTAACTGTTATGAGGTGCAATGTCGCGATCGGCAATAGGATGCGCTGAATAAATCGGGGTGCGAAGCAGAGAAATTTTTATATCCTTTTCGTTAAAGCTTCCGCCATAGGTCCCGCGATTTATAACATACACTCCCCCATCTTCATTTTTAAATCCGCACCATTTTTGGAAAACAACTTCATCCTCATTTGTTTGATAGTTACTTACTGCAAATGCAGTTTCGCCAATAGGCTGACCACCCAAAGCAGTAGATAGATTATACTTTATCATACGGTTAACTTCATTTGAGAAAAGGGTAATATTTACATCTATATGCGTGCTGTTTTTAGGCAGTATATATTCAACTACAGCCACCGAGCGTTTATATTTAAAAATAGCCTGAACGGTGGTACGAACCTCTCCGTCTTCTATAATCCTTACATTTTTGTATTCCTCATTGGGGTAACCCGCAAAGGCGTTGGCATCTTCATCACTCATAAGAGTAAATTCGCCAATATAATCAGTAAAGGAATTAACCGTCATACCCCAAGGGTCCTCGTTATCTCTATAAACCTCTATTTTACCTGCGTTTACAAGTCGCTCCTTGCCGTCTACAATATATTTTTCAATAAGACCTGTTTTGCGACTGATTGCAGCCGTCATATGGTCATTTTTTATTGTTATAGAGCCATTTTCATACTCATTATGGGGCAATTTGTTTTTATTTAACACCTGCAATTTGCAGTTAAATCTGCTAACCGATGAAGGCGCAACCTTTGCCCTGAAGCAAACCTTTTTAACCCAATCCAAATTAAGGGAGCTTGCGGTTTGTTCGTGTTGGGAGGCAACCTTATTGCCCTGTTCATCATAAACGGTAGCGAAGGTCCAATCCTCCTCTGCCCAATTTTGATTTTGAAGCAAAAATTCAACCTCAAAATCCTCCTCCACCTCAAAGGGATGGGGATTAAACACCAAAACAGGGATTTCTCCCTCTTTAGCCTTTTTTTGTCCTGCGGTAAGTTTTAAAAAGGCTTTCATATAAAGCCTATCAACTATTTCCTCACCATAGTCCATACATTTAAGGCCGTCTTCCTCAACCTTTTTAATACCCGAACCCGGTAAAATATCGTGGAACTGAGAAAATGCAAGAGCCTTTTTTGCCTTTTTAAGTTCTTCTCTGTCCACCTTAAAATCCGAGGTCATTTCGGCATAACACATAGCCTTTTCAGTAAGGGCTATTTTATTTTCTAAACGGCGATTAGCCTGTTTAATTCTAACCATAGATGTATAGCAACCCACCGCAAAGGGTACTAAATCTTCCTCTACAACGGGCATTTTGCTACGGTCTAAATCTGCCATATACTCTTCTGCTGATGAATGTATAACAGGTATACCGCTTTCTTTTATAAATTCATTTATCTGCTCTAAATCTATTTTAGATGGCCCTCCGCCGTGGTTTCCAATTCCCCAAGGACATAGCAAAACATCTTCATTTGGATTTTCCTTCATCATATTTTTTATCTTTTCAAGGGCTTGCCCTTTAAGGGAATTATACCCCTTAAAGCATCGGCAAACAAGTATTTCACTACCGTCGGCGCCCTTCCAAATAAAATTGCCCTTAAAGGCTTCGGGGCGCATGGCGATGTAACTGTCAAACCCTGTTTTGCTTAAAATCTGCACCAAACCGCGGGTATGACCAAAGGGATCAAAATTTATGGCGGTGGTAGGCTCTATCCCGAATTTTTCTTTAAAATATTCCCTGCCCAAGGCGATTTGTGATAAAAAGCTTTCTCCCGATGGCATAACACAGTCGGGCTGAATATACCATCCTCCCATTATCTTCCATCTGCCCTTTTTAACAAGAGCCTTTATTCTTTCAAATAGCTTAGGCTCATGCTCCTCAACCCATTCGTAAAGCACCGCTTCGTTATGATTGAACACAAAGGTGTCATACTGTTCGCAAAAATCCGCCGCTATTCTAAAGGTGGACAGCGCCTCTGCCAAGCCTTCATTCCAAGGCCAAAGCCAGGCGGGATCTAAATGAGCATTGCAAAGTAAATGTACTTTTTCCATAAACAAATCTCCTGTCTTTAAAAATATAATAAGCTTGAATGTTTTTATAAAAGAACCTCTTTATTGGTGCCATAAAAAATATCATTTCTATTTGCTATGAGCCTCAAAAACTCCTCTAATTTTACCCAGTAATCCTCCTCATAATCCATTTCGTATGAGTGTCCCCAAATATAAAAAATCTTATGGGTTTCCGCTTTAAGCTCTACGAATTTTTGCCCAAGCTCCATCATTTTTTCAAAATCAAGATGGTAAACTGTAGGACTAAAACGCAAAAGGTTGCTTTGTAAATCAAAACTGTCATTAGAGGCAATTGTACGACTGTATTTCATACCTGTATGTTCCTTTATTATACCCGCCACACGGTCGTCATTATTCACTCCCCCACCGGGATATGCCATACCAACCACTTCATAGCCTACAAGCTGGGATAAATTACATCTGTCCTGCTCCACCTGATGTATAATATCGGACTCCTCTAAAGTAGGCAATGAGGGATGAGTTAAGGTGTGGGCGGCTACCTCGTGACCGTCATAAATTGTTTTAACATCATTTGGATGGATTTTATAATGGGCTATGCGTTTGCCGTTTCTGTTAAGCATTCCCGCTTTGCCTAAAAGATTTGAATTAAGATTAAAGGTGCATTTTAGCCCGTATTTATTAAGTAACTCTATAAGGCGAATATCCTGAGTTACGCCATCGTCATAACTAAAGGTAACCGCCTTTAGTTTTTCTTGCTCCTTAAAATTCATAGAATTAATCCTCCTTATTGTTTTATAATGGGGATGTGTTATAAACATTATAATATATAAGTAGGTAAAAATCAATTGCATAGTTTAATTTAATTCGTCGCAGACGGTATGTAATCACGGCGAATGCCGTGGATATAATCCACCGCAGGTGGTATGTAATCATCACGAAGTGTTGGATGTAATCAATCCGAAGGCAAGTAACATACAAGTCTTGCGACTTGATGACATACAGTTCGCCAAGAGCGAACTGATAACATTCCGCTAACGCGGATTACATACCAAGCCTTCGGCTTGGATAAAAAATCCCCGTTCCGAAGAACGAGGATTTTTTGGCAGGGGCAGAACACTGCCTTTTATATACACAATTTTAAATTTCTAAAATAAAGTTTTCTATGAAATAACTTTATAAATGAAGTTGTTAAAGTTACACTTATCGTTATATTCTTTTTTTAATTCAAAAACTTTATGCATCATATTTAAACTTTTTTCGAAATCTTTAGACAATGTTTTTTCGCCTTTTATAATAACCTTGTCAGCATCACATTCGGTAGATAGTAAATCATTAAAGGCATCCCAATTTTTGCCATACCATTCAGGAAAATCAAACGCTACTCTGATCCTCTCGTGTAATTCGCCTAAGGTTTTGCAACCAGTTAAATCTAATTCTATTATTTTCATAGGTTTCACTCCTTAAATTATTTCATAAAATGTTTTATAATGGTCATAGGTCACGAAGATTAAACCATCATTAGACCAAAGAATTCTTGCTGAATTTCTTCTTCCAGTTTTATAATTTATATCTGCTTCATACCATATTCTTCCGGGTGCTTCAGGCAAATGACTGTTAAGATTTGCATATTCCCCCCTAGTTATTGTTCTACCCGGCACAAAATTCGAAGGCCATTTTCCCGGTTTCCATCCTTCTAAAGACGCCGCATAATCACTTATATAATATTCAGGTAAATACCCGAAATACTTAAGCCAAAAATCAGCACCATCTAATTTATTATCGGTTGCGGTACCTGCTTTTAATGCTTCCATTATTTTAATAACACAACGGCAAAATAGATGAAGTTTAGGTTTTGGTTTTGGGACTTCATATATGCCGTAGATTTTACCATGCATTTCTTCGCAAGGCACACACCGTTTTGGATCATCTAGGCTTATCCAATGTTTATAATTTTTCGATAACACAAATACTCCTTAACATAATAAATTAAAGCTAGCTTTAATTTTATTATATAAGAAGTTAAATTTATTTTCCCCCTACCAATAGAAGTGGCTGTAATTATTATAATATATAAGTGGTTAAAAATCAATTGTGGGGAATGTAAAATAATCCGCAACTTGTTGCGGTATGTAATCACGGCAAAGCCGTGGATGTAATCCACCGTAGGTGGTATGTAATCATCACGAAGTGATGGATGTAATCAATTTTGCAAAAATTGTATGTAATCAAGCCGAAAGAAAAACATACAAAGCATTCGCTTTGATGACATACAGTTCGCTATGCGAACTGATTACATTCCGCTAACGCGGATTACATACCAAGCCTTCGGCTTGGATAAAAAATCCCCGTTCCGAAGAACGAGGATTTTTTGGCAGGGGCAGAAGGACTTGAACCCTCGGCACGTGGTTTTGGAGACCACTGCTCTACCAACTGAGCTATACCCCTATATTCTATATTTAATTTTTTCCGCTTACCTCGGGTTATGCCCTCTTGTGGTTCCCGAAATTTGTTTTCGGCTTGGAGCGCCGACAAATTTCGACCACTACGCCAACAACCTCTCCCTTCTTCGTCCACCGGACGCGGTCGAGCTTGTTGCCCGGCACGTGGTTTTGGAGACCACTGCTCTACCAACTGAGCTATACCCCTATATATTTAATTGCGGAATAAATGGTGGGCCATCAGGGACTCGAACCCCGGACCAACCGGTTATGAGCCGGTTGCTCTAACCAACTGAGCTAATGGCCCGCATAAGTTCTTGTAGCAAAATGCCACAAGAACTATTATACATAAATATACTTACTTTGTCAACTAAAATTTTTATAAAATCGAAAAATTTTTAAATTTTATAAATTCAGGTATAGCAAAATCAATTATTTATCAATTCTGCCATAGAGTGGCATTGTGCCTGCATCCTTAACGGGAGCACGTGAAGGGTCAGTCTGTGGTTTATAAGACTCTCTGCGACCACCGCCGCGACGGGCATTTCTACCACCTCTGCCACCGCGTCCGCCATTGCCCTTATAACTGTTGCGGGGACGGGGCTCCTTGCCTTCGGGAGCAATAACAACTCTTCTATTGCCGCCCTCACCAAAGGAAGTAGAGGTAACACCCTCTATACTTTGAACGGTTGTATGAATAATTCTTCTTTCATAAGGATTCATAGGCTCTAATGTGCGACATTTACCGCTACGGATAGCCTGCTCTGCCATACGCTTTGCAAGGGCAACAAGTGTTTGCTCACGCTTCTCACGGAAGTCGCCTGTGTTAAGCACTACTCTGTAATATCCGCTTACCCCGGCATTTGCGGCAAGGGATACCAAATACTGAATTGCATCAAGAGTTTCACCTCTATGACCGATAACAACCCCAAGACCGTCACCTTTAAGGGTGATTTGTGAGCCGCCTTCAATCTCGGCAACGGTGATTTCAATGTTTTCGCAACCCAAATTGCTTAAAATGGACTGCAAATACTTAACGCCCTTACCTGCAGGAGAATCAGCAGGAACCTCGCTTGCGGGAACCTCATTCAGTTCTACTACGGGTGCAGATACCTTTTCTGCCTTGGGAGCCTTTGCTTCTGCCTTCTTTTCAGCTTTGTTCTCTTCCTTTTTAGGTTGGCGCTTAGGTTGTTTTGCGGGCTTGGGATCTGCAACCTCAACCCAAACCTTAACCTCTGCCTGACTTCCGCCAAACATACCTAAAACCTTTTTCTTGGGTGTTGCAATAATTTCAAAATCATAATCATCCTCAAATGTGAGATTGAGCTCAGCCATAGCTTTCTCCTTGGCTTCCTCAATGGTATTGGCAACACCAATTGCTTCCTTAATCAACTTAACTTCCTCCATTTATATATCCGGATTATTCCGGTGTATTAACCTTTATTGGCTTTGATTGCCTTTTCTTCCTTATTGCGTTTTACAAGCTCTTTTGATTGCTCAGCCGCAATAATTTTGTTGGGGCCGTAGTAAATTTGAATTATAGACTGAATTGCACCTGCTATAAGGCTTGAACATGCCCAATAGAAACCTGCCGCACAGCTTACGGAAAAACCGATTATAAGTGATATAAAGGGCATTGTGAGCATCATACCGCCCATTCTGGGGGCATCGGGATTGGTGCGTTTTTGAATTTGCATAGAAACTATACTTGTGAGCATTGCGGCGGCAAATGCCAAAATAGGAATAATCCAAGTACGATTAAATCCCTCAGGTCCGAAGATGTTTATATTAAAATCAGGACTGGCGGTCAGGTCAATACCTAAAAAGTGAAAATCAAATTTCTCTAACTGCTGTGAAATTTCACCCGAAACCTCAGCAAGAGAAGAATGTCCAAGATTTTTTATAATATCAACCTCGGGATATGCCGTATTTTGAATAATCTTAGCTGCCTTATCGGTAACCGTAGCATCAAATTTAGTTGCAAGTTCGGTTGCCTTGGTAATTAATTCCCCTGAAACACCAACAATGTATTTTAAAGGACTTAAAACAACCTGATAAACACCAAGCATTATAGGAAGACGAATGAGCATAGGAAGGCATCCGCCCGACATTGAAACATTTTCTTCCTGATATAGCTTTTGCATTTCTGCGCTGTAACGCTGTTTATCGTCGCCGTATTTCTTTTTAAGGGCTTCCATTTTAGGACGAATACGCATCTGCCCAACCGATGACTTTTGGGTTTTTATGCTAAGGGGAATCATAAGAAGGTTTACAACAAGTGTAAACATAAAAACAGACCAAGCAAAGCTTCCGCCAAAAAGCTCTGCAAATTGTTGCAAAATCCAGCCTAATGGCTTTAAAAGAAAATCAAACATAGCTTCAACTCCGTAATATTTTCATATACCTGAAGCGTTTATTTTAACGCTTTTTTCTTTCTTTTTTAGGTGGAACGGGATCATAACCGCCCTTACAAAGAGGATTACATCTAAGCAATCTCCAAAGGATTAAAAATAACCCCTTAAATGCCCCGTGAACCTCTAAAGCCTCAATAGCGTAAGCCGAGCAGGTTGGAATAAACCTACAGCAAGAAGGCTTTGTGGGTGAAATTCCTTTTTGATAAAACCTAACAATCCGAATTAGTATTTTTTTCATATTCGGTAATAATGCCTCCGTTTAAAAAGGCTTTTTTCAAATGATTTAAAACAACTGTGCTTTTAACAGTTGCTGTTCTTGTTCTGGCAACAAAAACAAAATCATAGCCGCCTGAAATATGGGGCAACAATTCTCTAAAGGCTGCAAGTATTACTCGCTTTGCACGATTGCGTTTTACGGCGCACCCAACCTTTTTGCCCGCAGTTATACCTATACGGCAAACATTCAAACGATTTTTTTGATAATAAACAACCACCGATGGAAAAACAACATTTTTTCCGCGACCGTAAAGTCGTCTGAAATCCTTATTTAATTTAAAGGTTTCTATTTTCACTATAAACCATTCCGTTTCTGTACTAAACAGAAAGACCACTCCCGGGACTCTCACCCTTAAAGTGGCCTTTTAGTGCTGAAAGTCTTATGACTTAGTAGGAAAGCTGCTTTCTGCCCTTTGCACGGCGACGGGCAAGAACCTTGCGACCGTTTCTGGTAGACATTCTTTTCATAAAGCCATGCTCTTTTTGACGATGCAATTTTTTAGGCTGATATGTTCTTTTCATAATCCAGTATCCTCCTCCACAATTTCTTAAGCGGTATTTAAAATCAGAACCGCCGGTCCGGAATAAGACATAACATAAATTACCGGCCTGTCAATTTAAAATTATACCTTATTTGGTACCTTTCTGTCAACAATTTTTTTTATTTTTTTTATTTGTTGTTTCTTTTTACCTAATTATTTAAAAAAATAATATTGTTTTTGGAAAAAATGATTTAATTTTACCAAAAAATTAATCAAATATTGCTCTAAAGGCTTTATCCTTTTTATAACGATTCATAATATTGAAAAATGCCGATTTCAAAAACTGATATTCAGACATAGCTTCCATTGCCGCATCATAGCGAGTTTTGTCATCCTTAACCGCGCCGCAAAGCACAATACCAACAACAACATTTTGCACGGTTCGATCACCATTTGTGTAAACATCATCCAACACGGGGAAAACCTTTTTAAGATTTTTTTTGTTATTTTCATCCAAAAGATTTTCTATTTGAGGTACAATATGGGCTTTAAAGAAATCAACATAAAGCAACGAACCGTAATTTATGATATGATTTTTATATTCTTCCTTTAAATTGGGATAAATAGCAAGCATTTTAGCGCAAAATGCCTCTACATTATATGAATTTCCGCTTTTTTCCTTGCTGGGCATTGCAATTTCGCCATTACGGTTAATTCGGGTGTTTTTCATACCGATTTTATTTTTCAAGGTATCGAAAAAGTCCATACCCGCCGATTCGGCATCACGAAGCTCCTCGGGATTTTCAAAAAGCCACGAGGAAGCATTTGAATACTCACCCACTTCGCCGTTTTCATTTACCTCAGCCACATCTAACATTAACATCTGTTTTTCCTCATTATGACTGATTTTAAAGGCGATTTTTTCGTTTTTGTACTCGGTTTTATCCTCATTTGCTTTAAAATCTGCAGTTTCAATAATACCTGCTAACTGCTCTAAAATTTTTTCCTGAACCTGACTGTTCATTCAAACACATCCTAAAAAAATATTTTATATTTAATATGCAATTATTTGCTTTTTGCCATTTTTTGAATAAGCTTTACGCCACTATGCGACAAGGGGATTATTAAGGCGCCTACTGAATTTCCCAAGGTCATAAGAATTAAATACCAAATTGCCTTTATATTAATAGCATCTGCTGCGGCAAACAAAAATGCGCTTGAGGTAAAATGCTCAAATCCGCAAAGCAAAAATACCATTGATACCAAGAATAAAGTAATATATTTTTGGGCAGCATTTTTTGCATTTTTAAAATTATCGGTAGCAATAAACATTAAAAGTCCGCAAAAAATCGAAAGAATAATTATACCGCCAACCGAATCGGACATTTTTTCTCCGCAAAGCTGATTGGCTCTGGTATAAAGTGTATCATAAATTGTTTCACGGGTAAGCCTTAAAAGCACACCCATTAACAATGCGCCTATTAAATTACCCAACCAAATAGGCGCGAGCATAATATTTTGGTCTTTGGAATTTTTAAGAGAATAGCCGATTTTTGATGTGTAAAATCCAAAACCGTAGGCATAAATTATTACAAATCCGATTGTAAAAAGAGCTGAGCCTACACTTTTGTTATTTAAACTTAAAAATGCTATTCCGCCTATGGAAAAGGCTATACCGCCAAGCAAACCACTTATAAATACATTAAGAGCATTCCAAAGAAACACCTTATTGAACTGTTTTTTAAAGTCAAAACTAAAATTAAAGTTCTTTTTTTGGGGGCGATAAACAATACTGCTTTTTCCCTTTGGATTATTCATTTGATTATTAGAATTATTCTGCACAATAAACCTCCAAAATATTATAATCTAATATCCTTATACTCAACGATTTGAAAAACCTCTGTTTTATTATGTTCAAAAATATTTGAAAGGAAATCTCCCGGGAAATTTGAAATAGCGTAATTATAATCCTTAGCTACTTTATTATAATCGGTGGACTCAATAACAATGCGGCTTCTTGCACTATCTATATCCTCCTCAATTTTCCAAAGCTCGGGACCCTCCAAATAATAATACTTATCTCGCAGTACAAAAAATAGATTATCAACAGCGGTGTCAACCCTTAAATTAGCATCTGACATAGCCTTTACATCAGCAGCCGCTTTAAGCTGTTTTTCGGCATTTTCAAGCTCTGTGAATACCTGAGGATCTAAATCCATTTTACTTTTAACTGCGTTCGAAAGGTCTTTTAAAGCCTCACTTCTTGACTCAAAAGCGGCAACAACCTGCCCCTGCTTTTCATCAAGGGAGGAGTCGAGATTTTTTATGGAAGCTTCCACAAAAATTAAACATCCCAAAAGCAAGGCAATTACAAATCCCAATATTCCAAGGGTAACCCAAAGGGCAGTTCTTTTTTTCTTAGCCATAATAAAACACCTTCTACAAATATTTTAACAGTTAATTGTGAATTTTTTATACAGTTTTTATTTCATTACCGTTAAAAGTTATAAATTGAACACCGTTTATTTGTTTATTAAGTAATTCGGTAAGTGGGTTTACAATTACATTCTCTGTATGAAAATGTCCTGCATCCAAAAGGGTAAAGCCCTTTGCATTAGCTTCAATAAAAATTTTATGCTTTACATCTGCAGTAACAAAAGCATCGGCACTGTTCATTGCAAAGATAAGCTCGCTTCCCCCTGAGCCACCGCAAACCGCAACTGTTTTTATGTTTTTCCCACCATCGGTATAGCGTACATTTCCGCCAAGACTTGCCTTTACATATTCGGCAAGCGCATCTGCCGACATATTTTCTTTAAGCTCGCCTTTTCTAAAGGAAAAGCCTTCATCATCTGTAACCGTTTGGATATTTTCAAGTTTCAATGCTTTGGCAAGTTGGTCGTTAACACCGCCAATTGCCACATCTAAATTCGTATGCATTGAAATAACAGATATACCATTTACAAGGCAGTCATAAACCACATTTCCATCGCTTTTTACCACCGATTTAAGTGGCTCAAATATAATGGGATGATGGGTTATTATAAGCTCGGCATTTTCTTTTATCGCCTTTTTTACGGCATTGGGAGTACAATCCAAGCAAACAATCGCTTTATTAACCTTGGCTTCGGGGTTGCCTAATAAAATACCAACATTATCAAAGGAAAGGGCAAGCTCATAGGGTGCTATTTGATTTATAATACCATAAATATCCGAAACCTTCATTTACTTACCCTCCATTCTTTATTATTTTTTAGCATTAAAGGAGTCTTTAAGCGCTACTGTGCGGTTTATAATAATGTTATCCTTTGTTGAATCGGGATCAATTGCAAAATAACCCTGACGCATAAACTGGAATACTTCTCCAACCTTTGCATTTGCAACATCGCTTTCGATTAAAGCACCCTCAATAACCTGTAAGGAATTGGGATTAAGATTATCTGCAAAAGAGGAAACACCTTCTTCATCGGAAGGATTTTCTACCATGAAGAGTCGGTCATAAAGACGAACTGTAGCCTTCTTGGCGGTTTTAGCCGATACCCAATGGATTGTGCCCTTAACCTTACGACCATCGGGAGCGTCACCACCGCGGGTTGCAGGGTCATAGGTACAGTGAACGGCGGTAATATTGCCATTTTCATCCTGTTCGCAGGAGGCATATTTAATAAAGTATGCACCCTTTAGACGAACCTCTTTTGCGGGGCAAAGACGGAAATATTTTCCGGGAGGATCCAACATAAAGTCATCCTGCTCAATGTAAATTTCTTTAGAGAAGGTAACCTTTTTAGTGCCAAGCTCGGGCTTGTTGGGATTGATTTCAACCTCTAATTCCTCGGTCATATTTTCGTCGTAGTTATCAATAATAACCTTTAAGGGGCGAAGAACCGCCATAGCTCTATCTGCCTCACGGTTAAGATAATCTCTTACGCAAGACTCAAAAAGAGCAAAATCTATAACGCTGTATGCCTTGGAAACACCAATTTTAGCAACAAACTCTCTGACTGCCTCGGCGGGATAGCCTCTGCGACGCATACCGCAGATTGTAGCCATACGGGGGTCATCCCAACCGCTTACCAAACCGTCCTGAACCAGCTTTAAGCATTTACGCTTACTTGTTAGAGTGTAGTTTACATTCATTCTTGCAAACTCAATCTGTCTGGGTGGCATTTTAATATCCAAAGCTTTTAAGAACCAATCATAAAGGGGACGGTGATTTTCAAACTCCAAGGAGCAAAGGGAATGGGTTACGCCCTCTTTGGCATCGGACAGGGGATGAGCAAAATCGTACATAGGATAAACGCACCATTTATCACCTGTTCTGTGGTGAGGAACCTTCATAATGCGGTAAATAATGGGGTCACGCATATTAAGATTAGGCGATGCCATATCTATTTTTGCACGAAGAACTCGTGAGCCGTTTTCAAACTCGCCATCGGTCATACGCTGGAATAAATCAAGGTTTTCCTCAATTGAACGGTTACGGTAGGGACTCTCCTTACCCGCTTCGGTTAAGGTGCCGCGATATTCCCTCATTTCATCGGGAGTAAGGTCGCACACAAAGGCAAGACCTTTTTTAATAAGCTCTACAGCGCACTCATAGATATAATCAAAATAATCAGATGCGTAGTATACATTATCCCACTCAAAGCCAAGCCATTTAATGTCCTCCATAATGGCGTCAACATACTCTACATCTTCCTTTGTGGGGTTGGTATCATCAAGACGAAGATTACAAGTACCTGAGTATTTTTCGGCAGTGCCAAAGTCAATGCAAATAGCCTTTGCGTGACCTATATGCAAATAGCCGTTAGGCTCGGGAGGAAAACGGGTTTGAACCTTATCATAAACCCCTTCCTTTAAATCTTCATCAATAAAATCGTGTATAAAGTTACTTGCCTTTTCGGTTGTTTCCTCGGCAATGTTTTTGTTTAATTCTTCCATTTTTTGCTCCTTTGGTTAATGGTGTTTGCTCACTTGTTTAAAGAGTATAGTCTTTCCATCCTGCAAGGTGTTTTGCTAAATATACAACATCATTAAGATTAACCTCGCCGTCTTTAGTAACATCCATTGCGGCTTTGTAGTATTCAACATCCCACTCTGCAACATACTGTGCAAGTGAAATAAGGTCGTTAAGGTTAATTAAGCCGTCATTATCTACATCACCGATTTCAACGGCATCCACATAACTATCCACATAGCTATCACCACAGTTTTCACAGGTGTGAGTTGTGTAGCCTTGCTCGGTTGCTGTGGGCTCGGTTACAACAGAATTGTAATTATGACCTAAAGCCTCAGTCTCATCTGCTACATAAGAATCTCCGCAGTTTGCACAAGTATAAGTTGTATAACCTGCTTCGGTACAGGTAGGATCGGTTACTACTGCTTCGTAGTTGTGACCAATTGCAGGAATAACCTCAGTTTCGGTCACTCCACAAGCACATTCGCGAATTTTCGAACCATCTGCTTCACAGGTTGCATTGGTAACGATTTCCCAATCACCAAAGCTATGACCTAAAGCCTCGGTCTCATCTGCTACATAAGAGTCTCCGCAGTTTGCACAGGTATAGGTGGTGTAACCTGCTTCGGTACAGGTAGGTGCGGTTACTACTGCTTCATAGTTATGACCAATTACGGGAATGGTCTCGGTTTCGGTTGCTCCACAACCACATTCGCGAGTTTTTAAGCCCTCTGCTTCACAGGTTGCATTAGTAACGATTTTCCAATCGTCAAAGCTATGACCTAAAGCCTCAGTTTCATCTGCTACATAAGAATTTCCGCAGTTTGCACAAGTATAGGTTGTGTAACCGCCTTCAGTACAGGTGGGTTCGGTTACTACTGCTTCGTAGCTGTGACCAATTGCAGGAATAACCTCAGTTTCGGTCACTCCACAAGCACATTCGCGAATTTTCGAACCATCTGCTTCACAGGTTGCATTGGTAACGGTTTCCCAATCACCAAAGCTATGACCTAACGCGTCAGTTTCGTCAGATACATAAGAATTACCGCAGTTTCCACAGGTATAGGTGGTGTAACCGCCTTCGGTACAGGTAGGTGCGGTTACCACTGCTTCGTAGTTGTGACCTAGTGCAGGAATAACCTCAGTTTCGGTTGCTCCACAACCACATTCGCGAGTTTTCAAGCCCTCTGCTTCACAGGTTGCATTGGTAACGATTTCCCAATCACCAAAGCTATGACCTAACGCGTCAGTTTCGTCAGATACATAAGAATTTCCGCAGTTTGCACAAGTGTAGGTTGTGTAACCGCCTTCGGTACAGGTGGGTTCGGTTACTACTGCTTCGTAGCTGTGACCAATTGCAGGAATAACCTCAGTTTCGGTCACTCCACAAGCACATTCGCGAATTTTCGAACCATCTGCTTCACAGGTTGCATTGGTAACGGTTTCCCAATCACCAAAGCTATGACCTAACGCGTCAGTTTCGTCAGATACATAAGAATTACCGCAGTTTCCACAGGTATAGGTGGTGTAACCGCCTTCGGTACAGGTAGGTGCGGTTACCACTGCTTCGTAGTTGTGACCTAATGCAGGAATAACCTCAGTTTCGGTTGCTCCACAACCACATTCGCGAGTTTTCAAGCCCTCTGCTTCACAGGTTGCATCGGCAATAATTTTCCAATCGTCAAAAGTATGACCTGTTGCCTCGGTTTGGTCTGCTACATAAGAATTGCCGCAGTTTGCACAGGTGTAGGTTGTGTAACCACCTTCAGTACAGGTAGGCGCAGTTACTACTGCTTCGTAACTGTGACCGAGTGCGTCAACCTCATCATCTACATAAGAATCGCCACAAGTGCAAGTATAAGTTGTGTAACCTGCTTCGGTGCAGGTAGGTGCGGTTACTACAGAATTGTAATTGTGATCACCTAACTGAGAAAATTCACCATCAATAGCGGTGGAGGAAATCTCATTCTTTTCAGCATCAAAAGCCTCATATACTTCCAAATCGAGGTTTAAGGCTGTTTGACAAGAAATTTCATCCTTGAATTTAAAGGTAATTTGAGCAATATCGCCAACATATGCGGTGTTTTCATCTGTAACATATGCCCACATAATTTCAAAAGGATTTTTGGTATAACGGCTAATAGTACCAACATCTTGCACTTCATCCTCTACGGGATAAAGGTTTTCTTTCACAGCTTCTGTAACTTCAACCTTTTCAGCATCATAACCTACAGTTATCCACAATCCGCGAATACCTGTATTCTTTTCAGCCTTTATGCCAACAGTAACGGTATTGTTTTCAAGGTCTTTTGCAATTTGATAGGTTGTTAAATAAAGACCTTCCTCGGCGCTTGCCATAATGCCAAAGGGCATTACCGACAATGTAAGTAAAATCGCTAAACAAAGGGAAATAAGCTTTTTCATTTTTTTAATCTCCTTTTTTTGGAATTTTAGTTTTTATAATAATCCACTGCGGATTTAATTCTGTTAATCGCCGTATCACCCAACGCTCTCATAATAGAGCAAAGGTCGGGAGTATTTGTTCTGCCCGTAACCGCCATACGAATTACGGTGCTTACCTCACCGGGATTACCCTTATAAGAATCGGGGTCTGCCTTGTATGCCTTCATATCACTTGCAAAGCCAAACTGAGGACAAATGCTTTTAATTTTTTCAAACCATTCACTCTGCTCATCATCAGGACTATAAACCTTAATATAAGCCTCTAAAAGCTCTGCGGCGGTAGCTTTATCAATTTTACCGGGGAGTGGCTCATAGCAAGGAGTAAAGGTTTCATCAAAGAAATATGCCGAAAACTCCTTAGCGTCGCTCCACTTTGCTAAATCCTTTCTGGGCTTTGGAACATCGCGGTCGATTGCGAATATCTTACCCGTAAATTCCTTATCACCATTAAGTCGCTCTGCAAATTCGGTATCAAACTGCTCTGCCCAAACGGTGATTTTTTCTGTAACCTCTGCGGCAGATTTAGTGCTGATAATGTTTTTAGAAACATCCAAAAGCTTTTGACTGTCAAAAAGGGCGCCCGAAAGACTCATTTTTTTGAGCTTGAAGGGGAATTTTTTATAATCCTCGGTTTTATTTGCCTTGCGCCATTGCTCAAATTCCGAACTGGCGATTGTCATAAGGTACTCAATAACCGCCTCGGGTGGGAAGCCTTCCTCTATAAAGTAGCGAACAGCCGCCTCGGGGTCCTTACGCTTGGAAATTTTGCGTTTGCCACCCTCATCCATTTTCATAATGGGAGCAACATGGGCATATTTGGGAGCCTTAAAGCCTAAGATTTTAAAGAGCTCCAAATGCTTGGGAGTAGATGAAATCCACTCATCACCGCGAATAACATGGGTGGTGCGCATCAGGTGGTCGTCCACCGCGTGAGCGAAATGGTAGGTAGGAATTCCATCAGATTTTAAAAGAACAAAATCCTCATCATTTTCGGGCATTTCGATTTTGCCCTTAATGCCGTCGGTGAAGATTATTCTTCTTTCCTCACTTCCGCCCGATTTAAGGCGAACAACATACGGCTTTCCTTCATCAATTAAAGCCTTTGCCTCATCATAGCTTATGTTTCTATGCTTAGCATACTCACCGTGGTAGCCTGTACGGATTTTATTTTTCTCCTGCTCATTTCTTACTGCCTCTAATTCCTCGGCGGTACAAAAGCAAGGATAAGCAAGCCCTTGTTTTATAAGCTCTTTAACATATGTTTGATAAATTTCTGCGCGGTCACTTTGACGGTAGGGCCCATATTCACCCTTTTGACCTTCAAAGGTAAAGCCCTCATCCAAATCAATACCAAAATTATGAAGACCGTTTACAATATCCTCGGTTCCGCCCTCAACCTCACGCTTTTTATCGGTATCCTCAATGCGGATATACATTAAACCGTTAGAGCTATCGGCAGTAATGCGATTTGTAAGCGCCATAAAAAGCACACCCAGATGAAGATAACCTGTAGGACTTGGAGCAATACGGGTTACTGCCGCACCCTCGGGCAAATTGCGCTCGGGATACATATTTTCATAGTATTCGGGAGTTTTATTTATATCAGGCAGCAACAACTCTGCCATTTTTTCAAAATCGGTCATTACACACTTCCCCTTTATACATCATTATAATTATAACTATTATCGCAAATTCTAAAGCAAATTACAAGTGTTTTTTGAATTTTTTTAAAAAAAATAAATGCTTTTTTTAGGTAATTTTAAATATTTTTATTATCTTTACTTATTTTTCGGTATTGTCCCGCCGTAACACCCAGCTTTTGCCTGAAAAGTCTGGAGGCATAATTAAGGTCGCAAAAGCCAACCTTATAGGCAATTTCGGTTATGGATAAATCTGTATTTATTAAAAGCTTAATCGCCTTTTGCAGTCGCAAATCATTAATATAGCTTATAGGGGTTTTGTTTGTAGCTTCTTTAAAAAGCCTGATAAGATAATCGTCACACACATTAATGCTTTCACTGAGCTGTGATATTTTAATATTTTGTTCTAAATGCTTTTCGATGTACTCAAAAACAGGTTGAAGTCTGTTAAAGCTTTTGAAATCCTTTTTGGAAAAATAATTATTTACAAGAGCAGTACAAATATTTAAAAGCAGAGATAGCATTTGCATTTTATAGGTGTTGCACTCAAGAGCATAAAGCTCAACAGCATTTAAAAAGCTATTGTTTAAATGCTTATATATATCGTTGCTTTCAGAAACAACATACTGCTTTATGACTTCTTTTTTAAGTATTTCTTTTACGCTGTAGCCACAAACATCAACAGTAATAAGGTTAAAATCAAAAACAAGTCCTGTAATTTCGGTATTGTCTGTAATTCCGTATACATTATGTACACAATAAGGCGGAACAAAAACAATATCCCCCTTTTTGCATAAAATTTTTTCTGTGTTTATTATAATGTCTACACTACCGTTTTTAATTTTTATAAGCTCGGCAAACTCGTGATAATGTGGAATTACAATCATCCCACTCCCCCTTTGAGTTGAAGAATAAACAGGGAAATTAACATCCTTAAATTTTTCAAACTTATATTTGCCTATCATTTAAACACCACCAATAAATCGAAATTGTGCTAAATTTTTTAGATTTTTGTATATTTTTATAAAATTTATTTAGATATAATTATTATATAATAAAAACATTTTTGTGTCAACGGAGGTTTAAAAAATGATTACACCTAACATTTGGAGTGGGGGTCAGCTTTTTGCTTTTTCGGCTTTAGACGGTGACTCCTTTTGCAGTGATGATTTTGTTGGATATTTATGCGCAGATAAAATCGGCATACGCTTTGAAACTAAAATAAAACGTGAACTTATACTGGTTAATCTAAAACGCAAGGATTTACCTAAATTTAAAACAGTTGCAAGTGATATTATTACTCTTTCCACCAAAGCCAATGATATAAACATTATTTACGCGAACAGACATTTAATTGTAGGCAATACTGCAGGTGATAGTTATTTTACCGTTACAACCGAGGGTGAACATACTGTAGAAAAACTAAAGGACTGTAATATTCAAAATACTAATAATGGAGAATTTACGGGCATTTTAAAAAGGGGCAATAAATTTGCTTTTGCTTTTGGACATTCCAAAGAGGCAGTTATAAACCTTTTAAATAAAGGAATTGAAGCCGATATTCCAAGGCTTATAAAACAAAGGCTAAAAATATATGAGCTTAATTTTTTAAGCGAGGATAATGAATATTCTATGCTTTATTCAAAATGCTTATCGGTAATGAAAAGTCAGCTTTATTCCCCCGAGGGCAGACTTAAAAAAATATGGTCTACACCCGACCGACTTCCCCATAAATATTTATGGCTTTGGGATTCGGTTTTTCACAGTGTCGGCTACCGCAACATAAACCATAGTTTAGCTGAAGATTTAATACTAGATATATTTTACGCGCAAAAGGAAAACGGCTTTATTCCCCATATGGCAGGTGTAGAAGTGGAGTCTTATGTTACGCAACCTCCCGTAATTGGCTGGGGTGCATATTTGGTTTATGAAAAAAGCCAAAACAAAGAATTTTTAAAGGAAGTTTCCCAAAAAAACAAAAAATTCCTTTTATGGTGCGCCAATAATCGTAAAAAAGGTGAAAAAGAATTATATACTTGGTTTACAGAAGATTATTCGCTATGCCGTTGTGGTGAAAGCGGTATGGATAATTCTCCACGTTTTGATAAGGATACCGTTCTTGAAGCCATAGATTTTTCTTGCTTTATGGCTAATGAAACAAGGATTATGGCAAAAATTGCGGGCATACTTGAAGATGCTGAAAACGAAGCCTTTTTTAATGAATGGTATGAAAAAATCAAAAATGATATAAACCAAAAGCTTTGGAGCGAAAAGGACGGATTTTATTTTGATTTTGATATAAACAACAATAAACTTCAAAAAATATGGACAGTTGCCTCATTTCTGCCCATTTTAGCGGGAATATGCGACTCAAACCAAACCGAAAAACTAATCAGACACCTTACGGACAAAACTCGTTTTTACACCGAAATGCCAATACCCTCAGTTTCTAAGCAAGACTCAAATTACAGTAGTGATATGTGGCGAGGTCCCGTATGGCTTAACTATAATTATATGGTAATAAAGGGGTTAGAAAACTGTGGTTACAGTTCCTTAGCAACAGAAATTGCACAAAAAACCGTCCGCTCTTTAAATTACTGGTACAAAAAAAGCGGAACTGTTTTTGAATATTATGACCCTGATAATCTCTCCTCCCCCGCTACATTAGACCGCAAGGGTGCGGTTTTTGAGCCTTATGATTTTAACATAAGGTATCAATCGGTTCGCGATTACGGATGGAGCAATACCATTTGTTTAGACCTTTTACATAACGAGCTTAAAAGGGATGCAAAAAATTAACACCCGATAAATTGGGGGTTGAAACGCGTGGCGTTTCGCAAATTGAAAATAGGAAATTGAAAATTATTAACCGATAAATTGAAATTTGAAAATGAGATTGTATTAAACAGATGTAGGGAACGACCTGCGTGTCGTTCCGTGAAAAAATGCGGTAATTATGCGGAACAACACATAGGTTGTTCCCTACAAGTTTGAAATGCCAACGGCCTTTCAAACTACAATTTATCGGTTTAATTATCTAGCATCTATAGTCTAATATCAACCATCTAAAACAGGGAAGAAGTGAGCAAATTTCACTTCTTCCCTGTTATTTCAATTAACTATTTATATTCTTTCAAAATTTTCTACATCATCCAGGGTGATTTCGGGTCTTGCGTCGGGATTTATAACCTCGGCTTTTATATCTACAGCCTTAACATTTTTAGCGTGTCTTATAAAAAATCCGTATGAATTAAGGGTGCCGAAAATATTTGCGTCGGGGTAGCCCTTGGGATTTTCAGGAACCGTGTTAGGAGTCACTTGCTCTCCCCCATTCATCTGCAAATAAATATCCTCTAAACGGATATTTTGGATAGGATGGTCGGGTAGTCCCACAACCATTCCCGCCTGATGATTAAAGGGAAGGGTTTCCAAATGTCTGTAATAGGGGCCTCTTTTTCTTGGAATTTCGCTATAAGGACCTGTATGGATAATATGGCTTATTTTAACATTTTTAATACTGCCAATGCCTGTGCCCTCGGGCCCTCTTGCCCTGTTGCCGATTATCACGAAAAACGGGCAACCCACATTATTCATTGTGATGTTGGTAAAGGTTACGCCGTCAATTTCGCCACCGTCAACCGCCTCCACCGAAAGACCAACCGAACGAGTATCATATATGGCGCAGTTGCTAACCGTAATATTTTTAAATCCGCCGTTGGATTCAGTACCTAGTTTAATTGCATTACATTCGCTTGACACAATACAGTTGGTAACAACCAAGTTTTCGGTTAACTGCTTTCTGCCCAAAACATAGGAGCTTTTAGGCACAATACCGTCATCACCGCTTTTAATAATGCAATCGGATATAACTGTATTTTTTGAGCAGTCAATATTTATTCCGTCAATGTGGGTGTCGATTAAAAGACCGCCTACCCTTATATCCTCACACCCTGCAAGGTATATAGCAAGGTCGGTAGCGTTATAAAGAGAAAAATCCTTTAAAACTACATCGGTACATTCCTTAAAGGCAATAACCTTTGCCCCTCTGAAGGTTCCTTTAGGGCAAACTCCAATGCCGCGAACAGGGGTGAAATCGTCGCTTTCGTACTTGCTTTGCATATCTATTCTGCCTGAGCCCGTAACCGAGATATTTTTACATCCCTCTGCTACAAAAAGGCTATGGTGGAAAAAGGTGTGGGAAGCATCCTGATAAACGGCATAAGGTATGGCTTCATCGGGTGCAAAATCGTTTTTTAAATCGGTGCTGCCTAAAATCAAAGCCCCGGCATCAAGGTGAATATGCACATTATCCTTTAAAAAGACGGTGCCTAAAAGGTATCTGCCGTTTGGCACATAAACTGTGCCGCCCCCTGCCTTTGCACAGTCATTTATAGCCCTTTGAAAGGCATCACGACAAAGGGTTTTGCCATCGCTCACCGCACCGTAATCTAAAATATTAAACATAAAAATCATCCCTTTTTATTGGATTGGTTTCAGTATATCACAATAGTAAAATCTTTTCAAGTGTATTAGGTGTTTTTGTGGTTGACTTTTACGCTTTAATGTGTTAATATAATGATACATCACCGCTTTAAACTGTGATAATTCACCGATTTTCGGAGGCTTATTATGATAAATATTAAAAATGAAATGACCGACGACCTTTTTAAGGCAATTTTAACCCTTGAAACGGTTGAGGAATGTTACAAGTTTTTCGAGGATGTTTGCACCATTAAGGAAATTAAGGCAATCGCCCAACGCCTTGAGGTTGCAAAAATGCTTAAAAACAAACAGCTTTATAGCAAAATCGTTGCCGATACAGGTGCCTCTACCGCCACAATCAGCCGTGTTAACCGTTCATTAATGTATGGAAGCGAAGGCTACGATATTGTTTTTTCCCGATTGGAAGAAGAAAATAAATAAAGAAAAAATTTGCCGCATATTATAAAATGTGCGGCATTTTAAATATAAATTTTAAGGGGTATAATTATGAGCTTTAAAGAGATTAATGTAACCGAAATAAACGAAAATTTTATAAAAAACATTGGTGACGAATGGATGCTTATTTCGGCAGGTGACCAAAACAAATACAATATGATGACGGCAAGCTGGGGCTTTGCGGGAGTTATGTGGGGTTCACCTATGGCAATAGCTGCCGTGCGTCCGGGGCGCTACACAATGGAATTTTTAAAGGAAAAGGATTATTTCACCCTCTCCTTTTATGGGGATGATAAAAAAATCCACACAGTATGTGGAAAAGAGTCGGGCAGAGATGTAAACAAAACCGAAAAAACAGGTCTTACCCCCCTATTTGATGAAGAAACAAATGCGCCCTATTTTGATGAGGCAAGACTTGTGCTTATTTGCAAAAAGGTTTATGTTCAGGATTTAGACAGTTCGGCATTTTTGGATGAAGATATAAAAACAAAATGGTACCCAAATGAGGATTATCACACAATGTTTTACGGTAAAATCGAAAAAGCCCTTGTAAAAGAATAAAAATAAAAACCCAACCGCACTCAAGCTTGAGCACGGTTGGGTTTAAATATTATTTAGTTTTACCTGTTATTTTAATTTTTGCACTAAGGTTGCTTTAATGGTGGCGGGGTCGCCTGCGCCCTTAAGCTGACGCATACAGGCACCAAAGATTGCCTGCAAAGCCTTTTCCTTACCGCCCTTATAATCGGCAACGGCGGTGGGATTGGCGGCTATAACCTCGTCAATAACGGCTTCGATTGCGCTCATATCCACCTTGCGGTCAAGCCCTTGCTCCTTGCAGTATTGAACGGGGTCTACCCCATCCTCGATTACTGCAATAAGAATTTTTCTACCCGCAGTACGGTTAATATCACCGCTATCAACCATTTTAATAATGGCAGATAATTGCTCGGCGGTTACTTCTAACTCATTTAAAGTTTTGCCGTCCTTACGCAAAATACCTGCGCAGTCGGTTAAAATCCAAACGGCGCTATCCTTAGCGTTACAGCCAAGGGCAATGGTGTCATCAAGAAGCTTGCTGATTTTAAAGTTTGAAATAATCATTTCAATCTCTTTTTCAGATATACCTGCTTCTCTGTAGCCTTCAGCCTTTTCGTCAACGGCAACAGGCTTTGCAGATTTAATCTGCTCCAACCACTCGTCGTCGATAATAATAGGCATAATGTTAGCGTCGGGGAAATAACGATAATCGGCTTCGGTTTCCTTATTACGCATTGCAAAGGTTTTACCGCTTACATCATCAAAGCGTCTGGTTTCCTGAACAAGCTCCTCGGTTTCAAACTCAAGGGCATCCATATGACGCTGTGACTCATAGCGGATAGCCTTTTCAATAGCCTCTAAGGAGCTCATATTCTTAATTTCGGTACGAACACCAAACTCCTCGCTACCCTCGGGACGAACAGAGATATTTACATCACAACGCATTGCGCCTTCTTCACACTCGGAAATTCCGCTTGAACGGAACATTGATTTTAGCTTTGTGAGATAGGCAACAACCTCCTCAGCACTTCTGAAATCGGGCTGAGTAACAATTTCAATAAGGGGTACGCTGGTACGGTTGAAGTCAACAAAGGAGAATTTACCCTCGTGAACAAGCTTACCTGCGTCCTCCTCCATATGGATTTGCTTAATTCTGATATCACGGCTACCTGCTGAGGTTTTAAGATTAACCAAACCGTTGGTGCAGATGGGGTGATTTAACTGTGTTATCTGGTAAGCGCAGGGAAGGTCGGGATAGTAATAATTTTTCTTGTCAAATGTGGTGTAACGGCTAATCTCACAGTTAAGCATTAAACCCGCAGTAACGGCAAGCTCAACAACGCGCTTGTTCATTACGGGGAGCATACCGGGCATACCCGAGCAAGCGGGACAAACACAGTCATTTGGCTCCTTGGGTGAGGAATGGCCACCGCAAGAACAGAAAATTTTAGATTCGGTGCTAAGCTCCACATGAGTTTCAAGACCAATAACAAGCTCATAATTCATAATTATTCACCCATCCTTTCTGTACTGCCTGCAAGACTAAGAAGTGTGCTTTCGGAAAAATGCCAACCCATTAACTGTACACCGCCGCTAACCAAAGCGGGAGTACCAATAAGATTAGAAACTGCGGTAAACACACCCTCCTCAAATACTTTGCAAAAAGCATCATCAATACTATATGCCGTAAATTTCGCTTTACTGCAAGCGGGGGTAAGAACTGCATCATAATCCTTCATAAGGGCTTCAAATTTATCATAAATTACACGGCGCACCTTAAGGGATTTTCCGTAGCAATCGTCATAACGGGTTTTAGAAAGCACATCCGAGCCGTAAAGAATAACCGCCTTTGTTAAGAAGTTAAAGCCTTCGGTTCGGGAATTAACATAAAGCTCGTCAATATTTTTATAATTCTCGGCACGATGACCGTATTTAACGCCGTCATAACGGGAAATATTATTACAGGTTTCGGCAGAATAAAGAATTTGCCAAGCGGTGTTTGCTGTGTCAAAAGCATCAAAGGAAATTTCTTCTACAATAACACCGTTTGCACGAAGCTTTTCGGCATAAGCCTTTACCAAAGCAACGGTTTTATCGTCGGCTTTGTCAAGAAGCTCCTTAACAATGCAAACCTTTTTGCCCTTAATATCGGCATTATCTGTATAATCAAGCTCCTTTTTAAGGCTTGTTCCGTCCTTTTCGTCGTGACCTGCGATTACACCCATAATCTCGCTGATTTTGGCGGTAGACTTAGCGTAAACGCCTAACTGCTCACCCGAAGAGGCGGTAGAAATAATTCCATATCTGGAAACGGTACCATAGGTGGGTTTAAGAAAATCTACCTTAGATAAAGCGGCGGCGCGTCTTGTACTGCCGTTTACATCTACGCCAAGGGCGGCTTCAACCTCAGATGTTGCTACAAGCTCGGCGGCGGCACCCTTTAAGGTGTCATCATTTTCGCCGTAATAGGAAAACTCACCAACAAGGTCAAGCCCAAACTCGCCGACATTGGTTTTGCCCGAAACGGTATAGCCTTTATCTTCAAGTCTTGTTACAGCCTCAGCACTGAAAAGAGGCTTAAAGCCCTCTAATATGCGTGAACCTGCCATTGCTTCAACACCCTTTACAAGAATGGTATCATCAACGGCAATATTACCTCTATCGGAAATTTTTGTTGCATAATATTTCATAAAAGCCACCTCCCCTTATTTTACAAGTCGTGGTACCTGCCAACTGTCGTCACTGCGTTCGGGTGCGCCTTCAAGCAGACTTTCTCTTGTGAAAGGTTGCTTACGCTCATCCTCACGGAGCACATTGGTCATAGGCATAACATAAATCATTTCTTCGGTATTTTCTGTGTTAACATCTTTTAGCTTTGCTTCGCTTTCGCTCATTTTAGAGAAAATGGAGTTCATAACCTTTTCTTCACTTTCGGTGAGCTCAAGCTGGTTAAGCTGCTGAGCGTTAGAGAAGGTAGAACGCTTATCGCCGCTTCTTTTAGCGCCGCCCGAAGCTGCAACACGGGTAGCAAGAGCACTATTGTTGCCAAGCAAATGCACATCTTCAAGCTGTTGATTTGTAACCTCACTTGGGGCACCAAGTAAAAGGTCTTGTGCGTTACCGTTAAGGGGGAATGCAATAACATCAAGGATTTTTTCCTCGTCGGTCAAAAGCATTACCATACGGTCAATACCGGGCGCCATACCAGCGTGAGGTGGAGCGCCGTACTGGAAGGCGGTATAAAGGGCATTAAAGCGGGATTTAAGCTCATCCTCGGAATAGCCTGCAATCTGGAACGCCTTTTTCATAATATCAATATCGTGGTTTCTAACAGCACCTGAGGCAAGCTCAATACCGTTACAAACAAGGTCATACTGGTATGCAAGCACTTCTGTGGGATCGTCACCCATAAGTGCATCCATACCACCCTGAGGCATTGAGAAGGGGTTATGTGTAAAGATGGTATCCCCTGTTTCCTCATCAATTTCATACATAGGAAAGTCAACGATAAAGCAAAATTCAAAGGCATCATCTTTAATAAGGTCGAGCTGTTCTTTTCTTGCGAGCCAAGAACGAATATGACCTGCCTTTTTCTCTGCATCATTTTTCTTATCGTCACAAATAAAGAATAATGTTTCGCCCTCTTTAACCCCTGTAAGCTCTACGATTTCAGCCTTTTTCTCATCAGTTAAGAATTTGGCAATGGGGCCTAAGAACGCCCCCTCTTTAAGGGTGATGTAACCAAGACCGCCGAGGCCTACCTCGGGTGAGGTTGCAAATTTTAAGGAATCCTCAAAGAATTTGTTGGATTTACCCTGACAGTTTGCAACAATACCGCGAACAGGCTTACCTCTGAAGGCGGGGAACTTAACATCTGCAAAAAAGTCGGTTAAATCGCAAATAATAAGAGGGTTACGAAGGTCGGGCTTATCTGAGCCGTATTTCATCATAGCCTCTGCATAGGTGATGCGACGGAAGGGCTTAGGGGTAACCTTTTTATCCGAAAATGTTTTAAAGGTATCATAAATTACATCCTCGCAAACCTCCAAAACCTCTTCCTGAGTGGCGAAAGCCATTTCAAAGTCCAACTGATAAAATTCACCGGGTGAACGGTCGGCGCGGGCATCCTCATCACGGAAGCAGGGCGCA
Source organism: Oscillospiraceae bacterium (assembly GCA_015065925.1). Classification (GTDB taxonomy): domain Bacteria; phylum Bacillota; class Clostridia; order Oscillospirales; family Acutalibacteraceae; genus UMGS1279. The sequence goes on along the minus strand of SVPL01000012.1, from coordinate 14,556 downwards.
ACCTGAAAATATCTGTCAAAGCCCGAAACCATAAGGAGCTGTTTGAACTGCTGAGGTGCCTGAGGCAGAGCGTAAAACTTGCCGGGATGCTTACGGCTGGGCACAAGGAAGTCACGCGCGCCCTCGGGTGAGGATGCGGTGAGAATTGGGGTTTGCATATCCAAAAATCCCTTATCTTCCATTTTATTTCGCAAATGACGGATTATTTTTGAACGGATAACAAGATTTTCGTGATTTTTAGGATTACGCAAATCAAGATAACGGTATTTAAGACGAAGCTCATCCTTACTGCTTCTGGATGCTCTTACATCAAAGGGCAACATATTATAGCTTTTGCCAAGCACTTCAAGCTTTGTGGCAACAAGCTCAACGGTACCCGTTGCAATTTTAGCGTTTACCGTATCTTCATCACGCTTTTCTACCTTACCTGTAACCGAAATAACAGTTTCGCGGTTCACATTCTTTAAAAATTCCTCATTGTGAACAACAACCTGTGTAACACCGGTATAGTCGCGCAGGTCGATAAATATAACGCCGCCGTGGTCGCGCACTACATCTACCCAACCTGCAAGTTGAACAGTTTTGCCGATATGCTCATCGCGAATATCGTTACAAAATAGAGTTCTGTACATTTAAAAACCTCCTTAAGATTTTCCCGTGGTTTCATTTCACAAACAAGTTTACAAATAGGGATTTTTCGTATTTTAGGAAGCCAAAAAAAGCAGATATACTTCCTGTATATTAAGTTTTTGGGCAATGTAAAATCGAAAAATAACATTTGTAAAAATAAAAAATCCCGGGAATACATTAAATATTCCCGGGACGAGTAAATAAAATTATTAACCCGCGGTGCCACCCGCATTGGTATGCAAAAAGCACACCCACTTTAATATTAAAATTTAAGATAAACCGCTGAAGTGTTGCTATACCTACTACTCACCCATTGCGCTTTCAGTCGCCGACGCAAATTCCCTGTAGAGCTTTCCAAAAAGATATAGGTCTTCTTATTTATTATACGCAAAATTTTCAAAATGTCAAGTATTTTCATTCTCATTTTTTGTTGGATACCATTTATTGGTATACACACCTGATTTTAAAATAAAATCTTGGCATAAAATATCACCCAATTCGCGGATTAAATAATGTTTTTTACAAACACCTTTTTGGATGGTAAAAAATCCTTCGGTATATTCAAATAATTCAAAATACTTACAATACGCACAGGGACAAGCGTTTGATTTTTTTATAAACATAAATATCACTCCAGATTAATTTTTAAAAAAATATTACTGTGTATCCTAAAAGGATATTTGTATTATTTTATCATATCCTATTAGGATATACAATAACTTTGTAAGATTTTATGGAGTGAATTTTATGAGTATTGATTATGTTTCTATTGGAAATAGAATAAAAGATATTAGAAAATCAAAAGGTTGGACACAAGCAAAGCTTGCCGAAAAAGCCAAAATCGAGCCTTCAAACATTTCACATATAGAACGCGCCGCCACCAAACTTAGTCTTCCTACAATGATAAGTATTGCAAATGCTTTAGATGTTAGCCTTGATGAATTGGCATATGGTAGCTTAAAGAAAAATTCCCATATTAGTATAAAAATGATCGATGATATTCTTGTAGACTGTACCTCAGAAGAATTAAAATCTATTGTGGAAGTAATAAAAACTACCAAATCAATATTAAGAAATAAATAATTAGTGTGATGTTATGAAATATATTGAACGAATACGCGCGCTCCGTGAAGACCGAGATATAACCCAACAAGCTATTGCCGATATTTTAGGTACATCACAAACTATGTATGCCAGATATGAGCGCGGAGCAAACGAAATGCCCATACGACACATTATAACGCTCTGTGAGTTTTACAATGTTTCTGCTGATTATATTTTAGGATTTACAAATAAATTCCAACCAAAACCAAACAAATAAAAGCCTTTTCTGAACCGAACATCAGAAAAGGCTTTTATTATTACCTATATAAATTGGGGTTTGAAGATGAAATTGTATTAAACAGATGTAGGGAACGGCCAGCGTGCCGTTCCTAAAAAATGTGGTAATTATACGGAACAACACATTGGTTGTTCCCTACGCGTTTGAAAGGCGTTTCGCCTTTCAAACTACAATTTATCGCTCACCTTCAGGGCGCGGAACGAGATTTTGCCATACCCATAAAACGCGTTCGGAATAAACAGCCTTGGGCTGCAAATCTAATTATTTCAACAGCTCGCTTACCAAATTGCAGAAGGCGAAGGGGTCTTCGGGCATAAGTCCTGCGGAAAGCAGTGCTTCGCCGTGAAGGATTTTTGCATATTTTTTCGCCTTTTCGGGGTCATCCTTATAACAATCCTGCATTGCCTTGAATGCCGAATGTTCGGGATTAAGCTCTAAAACGCGCTCTGCCTTGGGATGATTTTCGCCCGGCATTTGTGCGAAGTATTTTTCCATCTCAAGGGTAATTCCGCCCTTGGTGTTAAGGCTTACGGCAAAATCCTTTAGTCCGCCAACCAGAGTAACCTCACTAACGGCGCCGTCCAAAGACTCCTTAATAAAGGTTAAAAGCTCCTCCGACTGCTTAGCCTGTTCCTCGGCTTTTTTGCGGTCATCCTCAGAAACCAAGCCGTTATCCTCATCCAAAACCGATACAATCTTCTTTTCATTATAGGTCATAAGAGTTTTCATAACAAACTCGTCAACCTCGTCGGTGAGGTAAAGCACATCATAGCCCTTGTCGGCGGCAATAACGGCGGCGGGAATACCCTTTGCGGCAGATATACTGTCACCGCAGGAATAGTAGATATGCTCCTGACCGTCTGCCATATTTTCGGCATATTCCTTAAGGGTTATAAGCTTTTCGTTCTTTGCGGAGTAGAAAAGAAGTAAATCCATAAGGCTATCCTTATTAAGACCGTAGTCGCTCACAACTCCGTATTTAAGCTGAATACCAAGAGCATTCCAGAAGGTTAAATATTTATCATTTTCCTTTTCCAAAAGGCGTTTTAGCTCTGCCTTTACCTTCTTTTCAATGTTGGTTGCAATAGCCTTTAATTCGTGGCTTTGCTGAAGCATCTCACGAGAGATATTAAGGGATAAATCGTTGGTATCCACAACACCCTTAACAAAGCGAAGATGCTCGGGGAGTAAATCCTCGCAAGCCTCCATAATCATAACGCCGTTTGAATAAAGTGCAAGACCTTTTTTGTACTCCTTTGTGAAATAATCAAAGGGAGCCTTGGCAGGTATGAAAAGCATTGCCTTGTAGGAAACAAGACCGTCGGCATTTATGCGAATTACCGAAACGGGGTCGGTGTAATCGTGGAATTTATCCTTATAAAAGGCAAAGCATTCCTCGTCCTTTACATCCTTTTTGGGGCGTTGCCAGATGGGAACCATACTGTTAATTGTTTCAACCTCGGTGTAGGTTTCGTAAGTCTTGTCATCACCCTCGCCTACCTCGCGACGCTTTTCTACAGGGAGCTTAATGGGGTGACGAATGTAATCGGAATAGGTTTTAATAAGATTTTTAAGACGGTACTCGTTTAAAAACTCGGTGTAATTTTCGTTTTCGGTATCGGCTTTAAGGTGCATTATGATGTCGGTACCAACGGTTGCCTTTTCAGTTTCCTCAATAGTATAACCGCTTGCGCCCTCGCTTTTCCAAATATAGGCGGTATCATCCTTGTAAGAACGGCTGACAACGGTAAGCTCATCGGCAACCATAAATGCAGAATAAAAACCAACGCCAAACTGACCTATAATGTCATTTTCGTCGCGGTCCTTTTTATCCATTTCCTCTTTAAATTTAAGGGAGCCGCTTTTAGCGATTGTACCTAGGTTTTCCTCTAATTCGTCGGCAGTCATACCAAGACCGTTATCCGATACGGTGATGGTACGGGCGTCCTTATCAAAGGTGATGTTGATTTCGCCGTTTTCACGCTTGGAACGGGCATTTTCATCAGTTAAAGAAATATAGTGAAGCTTATCAATAGCATCACTTGCGTTAGAGATAATCTCACGCAAAAATATTTCCTTATTGGTGTAAATTGAGTTAATCATTAAATCCAAAAGACGCTTGGACTCCGATTTAAATAACTTTTTTCTCATTTTTTTCGCTTCCTTTTGAAAAAATCATTAAGTATTAAATATAATAACACTTTAAAAAAGATTTTTCAATAATTTTTCTTGTAATTTTTGCCATTTTGATATAAAATATTAATATAACCTAAGTTTGTTTTAGAAAGGTGGTTTTATTTATGTTTGATGCCAAAGGTTCATTGCTTAAATCAACATTTGTTATTTTAAGTATTGTAATTTCCATAGTTGTATTGATTATAACAATTATAGCTTCCCTATTAATAACAAAATATATTTATGTAAATCGCACATATCCTGAAACCATTAAATATACAAATATTTCTGCCAATTCAATATGGGAATATGAAGAAGATGAAAGAAAATTAATATTCAGTAATAACAATAATAAACATACTTTAAAACTTAAAACCAATACAGAGAGTATTTATTATGAAGTTGGTCTTTTGCCGGATGCAGGTAAATATAAATATTCTGCACATATTATGGAAATTTCAGAAGATAGTTCAAAGGACATCAAGGTGTGTGCGGCATATTTTTATGAAGATAGAATTAAATTGGAATTTAATGAAGGAACACCAAATATCTTTGGATTTAGCAGTAATGAAATAATATTAAAAAAAGGATTGGAGATTAGCGAGTATTCCTCGGCTTCATAACACTTAAAGACAATTTAACAATTGATGTGGTTTATGACACATTACTTTAACAAAAGCCATAAATATTTATAATTTTTCTTGTAATTTTTGCCAGTTTGGTGTAAAATAATAATATAAAACTTCATAGGAGGCTAATTTTATGGAAAACAATACTTTTAAAATTGGATCTAAAAGACAAAATTTATTTTTAAGGCTCACTAAAGGGCATTTTGCCACCAGTCATAGCCATATTAATTATTATATTGATGTTACCACCCAAAAAACCCGTCTTTCCGAGGCTAAAGCCGTTGCAGAGGAATTGGTTTCCTACTATCAAAGCAGCACTATTGTAGATACCATTCTTTGCCTTGACGGTACTGAGGTTATAGGCGCTTGCCTTGCAAACAAGCTTACCGAGGAAGGCTTTGCAAACCTTAATGCCCACCAAACAATTTATGTTGTAACTCCCGAACATACATCGGGTAGCCAGATTATTTTCAGAGATAATTTACTGCCTATGATAAGGGGTAAAAATGTGCTTATTTTAGAGGCATCTATCACCACAGGCTACACCGCTAAGGCGGCGGTTGAAGCCATTAAATATTACGGCGGTAATGTTAGCGGAATTGCGGCGCTTTTCACCTGTTTAGACAGCTGTGAGGGTTACCCCGTTCGCGCGGCATTTGAGCTTAAGGATATTCCCGAATATGCCTCCTACCCCTCTCACGAGTGCCCTATTTGTAAAGAGGGCAAAAGAATTGAGGCCCTTGTTAACAGCTTTGGCTATTCTAAACTTTAATTAATAATGACACTGAAAAAAGCACCCCGTTTGAAACCGGAGTGCTTTTTTTATGCTTTTTATTGAACCTAAAACAAAATTAATCTACCCAAATGTTATTATCAATAAAGTTGATATATTCTTTAGCATTTAAGGTATGACCGTTAGGTGTGGGATGTCCGCCTGAGCCTGTGCAATCGTTACGGCTAATAAGTGTATAATATGCGTTGCCGTCGGTTGCTGCCCACTCCTCAACCGTTTCTTTATAAACGGAAGAAATGTTTGTAGCCATCATACCGTATGCCCAAAGAATTGTTGCATTGGGATTTTTAGCTCTTACAAGGTTAAGCATATCCTTAATACCCTGCTTTAGAATACCCACATTCTCATTTGGAACATTGTCGGTATTGTAGGTAGGAGTATCGTTAGTGCCAAGAGCAACAATAACCAAATCGGGCTCGGTTTCGGTGCTGAAATCATAAGCTCCATCCTTGGAGAAGAACAGTTTTTGATAGTAATCCTGTAAAGAGGGGGTTCGGGTACAAATTGTACCACCCGAAACAGAAACTATAGAAAGGTCAGCGCCGTAATGGTTTGCAACCTTGTAGGCATAGCCCTTTGTGGTATCGCTGGAGCGAAGGAGTGCATCAGGCTCAACATCTTCGGTATAAAGACCGCCCGAGCTTGTAATGGAGTCACCTATAAATTGGATTTTAAGCTCCTTTTGGGCGGGAGCATCAAAAATTGCGCCATTATAAGTAATTCCGCCTACGGTCATTTGAGCGCCCGAAGCCTCAGTTGCCTTTAAAAGCTGAACTGTATGGAAGCCTGCTTCAACATTGTTAAGAAGTGTGTTATTGCCGTTTACTATTCTAAGCTGAACGGGGTTATCATAATCGTTATCTAAAATTGCATAGCAAAGAACTGCACCGTAGTTAGAATTGATTGCTACATCATTAAGAACAATATCACCGCTAAACTGACCCTGAATGGTAAAGCCCGAAGCGCTCCACTCCATTCTAAGCACATCTCCATCAAATGCGGCACGACTGTTGAGCTTTAATTTATCTTCAATCTCCTTTAAGGTGTGAGCAACGGGACTATAATTCATATAAACATCACCTTTAACCGCTATGTCAGACCAACCTGCCAAAAACCTTGCAAGTGTAGTAACATCATTAAGGTCAACCACACCGTCGCCGTTTACATCAACAACCTTTTGGTTAACATAAATATCCTGCCAACCTGCAACGCTCTGCGCAAGGGTTACAAGGTCGTTAAGATTTGTTACCTTGTCGCCATCAATATCACCTGCGTAGGTTTTAATAATCTCTTTAATAAATGCGGCTAACTCCTCACCTGCAACAGCTTGTTCAGCGGCATCAGGATGACCTACACCACCCGAAGTACCCTTAGAAAGTCTTACAGAATAAATATTGTTATCGCCCAAAGCCTTCATCGAGTCAACGGCGTAATCAATAAATCCGTTTGCATTGTCGGTCATCATACCGTATGCGAAAATAATGGGGGTATCTGCGCCGTAATCATTACGGATATTCTGAGCATAAGAAAGGAAAGCGTCCTTAACCTGTTGCTCGGTGAGTTCGGCTTTTTGGTATTTACTTGCATCATTAGTGCCAAGATTTACTACAACAACATCTGCATCCAAATTTTTGGGGAGTTCGGGATATTTGGTGGTCATTGTGTTTTGACCTTTACCATTATCAGCGCCCGTAACAGTAACACCCCAGCCCGAATAACCAAATGCGCTAAAGTCTGCGCCAAGAATTTTAGAAGCTACTGCGGCATAGGTCACAGAACCATCCATATACTGATAATGGTTTGTGGGATTACCTGTATAATAGGTAGTACCCCAACCCGCGGTGATACTGTCACCGTAGAAATCAATATATAAATCCTTTTTAGCAGGGGGAGTTTTCATCTCACCCGCCAAGGTGATACTGTTAATAAAGATTTTGCCAATTTGAGCCTCGCCCATTTTTTCAAGCTTAAAGGTATAATTGCCCTTCTCTAAACCGTAAGCCAAAATGACTTCGGTTGTAGTGGAGGTTAAAATTATATCATCCTGTCTTTCTCCGTTAATGTGAAGTGCAAGTCTTAAATCCCAATTGGTGTTATAAACATTAGCGGCAACACCCATTCTAACAGTACCTTCGCAGTTAGCGGTGAACTCAAGACCTGCGGCAGAATACTCTAAAACTGCCGAATTGCCCGAAACTGTAACAACACCCTGAGTTGTTGCAAGGTTATCTTCAACAAGTTCTTTACCTGTTGTGGAGTTATTTTCACTTGTCATTACCGAAAGATCATCCAAGAAAATCATTCCTTTTGTACCGTCGGTGGTATAACCGTTTTGAGAAATATGTAAATATGCGGTAGTTTTATCGGTTGTGGAGAAGTTAACTGTAAGCTCTTCCCACTTGCCGTATTCAAAAGAAGAATCGTAGTAATTTGTTGCGCCTAAAACATTACAATCATCGCTATAGGCAATAAGTCCATTTGTTTGAATACCGTCATAATTATCGGCAACTACAAGAGATTTAATATATCCGCTTTCATTTGCCATATAAACCCAGATTGAAAGCTCGTAATCGGTGTAGGGTTCAAGATTTTCAATAGCCTTAATGTTTGTGCGGTACATCTGTCCCATACCAATCATCATCTCACCCGAGTGAGGTGTTACGGTAACGGTGTCGGTGGTGGATAAATCTTTTTGGGTGTAATAGGTGTGCTTATAACTGCCCTTAATTGCGTTTATGGGGAAGTAGGTATCACCACAGTATGAACCCTTTGTTATAAGTGGGTCAATATCCACATACTCACCATCCACCAATTTATGGGTAGGATAAGCAAAGTTTGTGTACATACCCCATTTATCACCGCTAGGTGCGGGGCCTGTGGGGAAGGCTTTGTATGTATCTCCGCTTTTTGTGAAAAGCTCGGTTGAATTTGTAATGGCAACCTTTACGCTACCTGCCGAAAGATGCTCAAAATCGTCAACATCTGCTTCGGGCTCTGCCTTTTCTACCAAAAGGTCGTCAAGGAAAACCATGCCTCTGGCACCGTTGGTACCCAAGCCCAACTGAGAAAGGTGTAAATAAACTGTGGTTGCATTATTGGTAGTAAAATTAATTTTAAGCTCGGTCCAATCATTATAAGTTAAGTTACCTGCATCATAATTAACCACGCCTAAAACAGTACAATCGTCGCTATAAGACTCGGTACCGATTGTTTGAAGTCCGTCATAATTATCGGCAACAGCTACTGTTTTAATGTATCCGCTAACAGTTTGATAAACCCAAACCGAAAGGGTGTAGTTGGTATAAGGCTCAAGATTTTCAATAGCCTTAATATTTGTACGGAACAACTGACCTAAACCAATCATAGTATTTCCGGTGCGGGGAGTTACTGTAACGGTAGTGGTTGTATTGTCGGTATCAGTTGTGTAAGAAGTAAAATAAGTATGCTCATAAGAACCCTTAATTGCGTTTATGGGGAAGTGCATATCACCACAGTATGAACCCTTTGTTATAAGTGGGTCAATATCTACATACTCACCATCCACCAATTTATAGGTAGGATAAGCAAAGTTTGTGTACATACCCCATTTATCACCGCTAGGTGCGGGGCCTGTGGGGAAGGCTTTGTATGTATCTCCGCTTTTTGTGAAAAGCTCGGTAGAATTTGTAATAGCAACCTTTACGTTACCTGCCGAAAGGTGCTCAAAGCTATCCGCACTGCTTGGATTTTCGGGCTCGATGTATTCCTCATCCTCATCATCGCCAATGGGAATATCAACATCCTCGCCTAAAGCAAATACGCTACCCGTACAGGCGGTAATTGCCAAAAGTAGTGAAAGAAAAATTGCTAAAAACCTTTTTAACATAAAAAACTTCCTTTCGTTTTTTAAATTTCTTTCATTATATCATAATGACTTATTTATGTAAATACACAAAAACAAACATTATGTATAAATTTCCGACCACTTTTACATAAAAAATATTTCTTTTTTAAAACTTTTTATGCAAAGCCGAGAAAATATAATATTTAAGCAAAATAAGTAGAAAAATTTGTTTTTTTGTGATATACTAATTAAAACAAATACATATTTTGAAAGGAAAAAGCAGTATGAACATTGCAGTTGCACAATCAGGTGGCCCTACCTGTGCCATTAACGCATCACTTTTAGGAGTTATTAAAGAGGCTTTAAAGGTTCCGCATATTGGCACAATTTACGGCTCGGTGAACGGAATTGAGGGTATTATTAACGACCATTTGGTGGATTTAAAAACCGCAATCCGCACTAATGAGGATATGGAATTACTCCGTCAAACACCCTCTACTGTTTTAGGCTCTTGCCGTTATAAGCTCCCTGAAGAAAGCGAAAATGCAGATGTTTACAAAACCATTACCGAATGTTTTGACCGTCACGACATAAAAGCCTTTTTCTACATTGGCGGTAACGATTCAATGGATACCGTTAACAAGCTTTCAAAATATTTTAAGAAAATAAAAAAGGATATTAAGGTTATAGGCGTACCCAAAACCATTGATAACGACCTTTGCGAAACCGACCACACACCCGGCTTTGGCTCAGCGGCAAAATATGTTGCAACCTCTGTTCAGGAAATTGCAAGAGATAGCTCGGTTTACAGTATTAAATCGGTTACCATTGTTGAGATTATGGGCAGACACGCAGGCTGGCTTGCCGCGTCCTCCTGTGCACTTCACGCCAACGGTGAGGAGGCCCCCCACCTTATTTATCTTCCCGAATGTGAGTTTTCTATTGACCGCTTTTTGCGTGATGTAGGCGAAAAGCTAGAGCAATACAAGGCTGTTATTGTGGTTGTTTCAGAGGGTATTACCTTAGGTAATGCCGCCGAAACCGAGGTTCATCAGGCAGACGGCTTTGGTCACCTTGCCCTTTCGGGAATTGGTAAACAGCTTGAAAAAATAGTAGCCGAAAGGTTTTCAATCAAGGTTCGCTCCATTGAGCTTAATGTTATGCAAAGATGCGCATCACATATAAGCTCCCGCACCGACATTAATGAGGCTGAAAAAATTGGCTCTGCCGCCGTTGTAGCCGCTTTAAATGGTGAAACGGGTAAAATGATGGCATTCCGCCGTATTTTGGATATGCCTTACACCGTGGTTATTGAGCCGATTGACGCCGAAAAGGTGGCTAATAAAGAGCGTTTCTTCCCCAAAAAATGGATAAATTATGACCAAAATAATGTTAAGGATGAGGCTCTGCCCTACTTCTTACCCCTTATTCAAGGTGAGCAGATTATAAAAATGCAAAACGGACTTCCCGTACATTACAAGGTTGGAAACATTTTGGATTAATTATTTTTAAAAATAAACAAAATTTCACTTTTAATATTTGACATAAATATCTTTAGGTGGTATACTTAAAAAGATAATAAATATCAGTAATAGGAGAATTAATATGCTGGATATTAAATTCATTTGTGAAAATCCTGAATTGGTAAAGGAAAATATTAAAAAGAAGTTCAAGGATTCCAAGCTACCCTTGGTAGATGAGGTTATTGAGCTTTATAACGAAAAGCGTAACACCAACACCCGTGCCAACGAGCTTCGTTCCAACCGCAACAAGGTTTCAAAGCAGATTGGTATTTTAATGGGACAGGGCAAACGCGACGAGGCTGAGGATATGAAACGCCTTGTTAACGAGCAAGCAGCCGAGCTTAAAGCATTAGAGGAAAAAGAAGCTGAGCTTGAAGCAAAGGTTCGCGAAATTCAAATGAAAATCCCCAACATTGTGGATGATAGCGTTCCTGTTGGTAAAGACGATAGCGAAAACAAAGAAGTTAAGCAGTACGGTGAGCAGACCGAGGCTACCTTTGAAATCCCCTACCATACCGATATTATGGCTCTTTTTGAGGGTATTGATAAGGAATCTGCAGGCAGAGTTGCGGGCGAAGGCTTCTATTACCTTATGGGTGACATTGCAAGACTTCATTCGGCAGTTACCGCCTATGCAAGAGATTTTATGATTGACAAGGGCTTTACCTACTGTATCCCCCCATTTATGATTAGAAGTAATGTTGTTACTGGCGTTATGAGCTTTGAGGAAATGGACGCAATGATGTACAAAATCGAGGGTGAGGATTTATACCTTATCGGTACCTCTGAGCACTCAATGATTGGTAAATTTATTGACACCATAACCCCTGAGGAAAAGCTCCCCTTAACCCTTACCAGCTACTCCCCCTGCTTTAGAAAAGAAAAGGGCGCTCACGGTATTGAGGAGCGCGGTATTTACCGTATTCATCAGTTTGAAAAGCAGGAAATGATTGTTATTTGTAAGCCTGAGGAGAGTATGGATTGGTTCAACAAAATGTGGAGCTATTCTGTAGAGCTTTTCAGAAGTCTTGATATCCCCGTGCGTACATTGGAGTGCTGTACAGGTGACCTTGCAGACCTTAAGGTTAAGTCATATGATGTTGAGGCTTGGAGTCCCAAACAGAAAAAATATTTTGAGGTTTGCTCCTGCTCCAATTTAGGTGACGCTCAGGCAAGAAGACTTGGTATTCGCGTTAAAGGTGAGGACGGCAAAAAATACCTTGCTCACACCCTTAACAACACCGTTGTTGCTCCCCCCCGTATGCTTATTGCATTCTTAGAGAATAACCTCTGCTTTGACGGTGAAAAATATTCGGTTAAAATTCCCGAGGCTCTCCGTCCTTATATGGGTGGCAAAGAAGTTATTGAGCAAAAATAGTTTTAGTAAAAGTTTTAAAAAACAGGGAGGAAGTGTGATTTGCACTTCTTCCCTGTTTTTAAGTTTTTATTATTTAATCAGTTCTATAAATTGAAATTTGAAGATGAGATTATATTAAACAGATGTAGGGAACGACCTATGTGTCGTTCCGTATAATTACCACATTGTTTAGGAACGGCACGCTGGCCGTTCCCTACGGTGTAATTAGCCAATTTGTGCAATAACCCCCAATTTATCGGTAATTAATTTTCAATTTGCGAAACGCGTTTAAAACCCAAATCATTTCAAGGTTTATTCTTTTATATCGGGACGAATAAAAAGCCTTATAAAATCCTTTAAATTAAAGGGAATAACAGGATAAAAATAATTTCTGCCCGTAAGGGTTTTGGTAAGAGCCATTGTTAAAACGGTTAAAACCAGCCCCCCTATTAATCCGAATATACCAAAAAATTCGGTCACCAAAAGCAGAAAAATACGAATAAATTTTTGTGCATATCCCATTTCAAAGCTTGGTTGAGAAAATCCCGCGATGGCAACAAAAGCCATATAAAGTATACATTCCGCCTCAAACCACCCTGCATTTATGGCAAATTCGGAAAGTAAAAGTCCACCTATAATACTCATTGAGCTTGAAAGATTATCGGGCGTATTGAGGGAGGCTATTCTAAGTCCGTCAATAACAAACTCCAATATTAAAAGCTGAATAAATATTGGTATTACGGGGGTTTGGTCTAGTTTTATAAAGGAAAGCCAATCGGGTATATAGCCGGGATTATTTATTAATAGCAAAAACAAGGGGGTTAAAATTACCGTTATTACCGAAATAAGCTGTCTTGTTATTCTTATATAGCTTGCCGTAAGGGGCGGAAAATAATAATCATTCGCCTCTTTTGTGAAATCGGCAAAGCTGGTGGGGAAAATCATAACGGTTGGCGCGTTATCCATTATTAAAAGCACTCTGCCCTCTAAAAGACAAGCGCTTGCATAGTCAGGTCGCTCGGTATATTTTATTTTTGGAAAAGGATTTAAAAAGAAGGTAGGACAAATTACCTCTGCCAACGCCTGCTGAGTCATTGAAATGCCTTTAAGATTAACCGACTTTAGCCTTTTTCTTAAAATCTCAAGGGCTTTTTTATCACACTTTCCATCTAAAAAACAAATGGCCACATCTACCTTTGAGTTTTCACCTATTTGGTAATATTCCATTCTTAAAGAGGTATCACGCACCCTGCGACGCACCATAGCGGTATTAAAAATCAAGGTTTCTACAAAACCATCCTTTGAACCGCGCATGGTTTTATCCTTTTCGGGTTCACTTATTGAGCGCATAGGATAGGTTCGTGTATCTATAACCAAATAATCTGCAACCGAATCCACTACCAGCACCGCCCCGCCCGATAAAATGGCGGTACAAACAGCATCGGCATCTGAGTTGGTATCCACCTCTACATAAGGTATAAAACGCTGTGAAAACTCGTCGGCAGTTTCTACTCCCTTAAGCTGCTCGGGAGATATTCTAAACATAAACTCCATTATTCTTTCAAAAACTTCATCCTTAATAAATCCGTCTACAAAATAAAGCGCTGATTTTCTACCGCCTAATATAAGCTCCCGTTTAACAATATCAAAGCTGGCATTGGGATTAAGTCTTAAATCCAAAGCCGAAGTAAGCTCGTCATATCTATTTTGCAAAATAAACACTCCTTTGGAAATATTTTGTTCCAAGGGAGTGTTATTATTCTTTTATATTTGCAAAAGTTATTTTATTTTTGGTTCTATAGAATATGAAAATTCAATTTGTTTTTCATTAAGCTGGTATTTGGGATTAAGGGGATGTCCGCAAGAACCGGAGCCTATGCCCGAAACCTTATAATCCACCCTCAAATGAACAAGTCCGTCTGACTGCAGCTCATTAATATGATTTGCCTTGGAAAGCGCAATAGAGGTATAATTAGAAACATTTATTTCCATACCTTTTTCGCTGTTGCAAATGAATTTCATATTGCCGATTTTCAGTTCCTTAACCGCAGTATGATTACCGTGCTCCTGAGGAACAATATAGTTTACATATTCATCATCGGTATTGCTTTCAAAGCTACCTACATAACCCCAATGACCCATATCACGATAGCTTTCATAGGGTCCGTTACCATAATAGCTAAACTCCTTGTTTTGGGATGGCAGAGTAAATTCAAAGCCAAAACGAGGTAACCACCAAGCGTTCTCGCGGATATCAGCCTTTAAGGTAACATCTACCCTACCG
>SVPL01000084.1 GCA_015065925.1 Oscillospiraceae bacterium | reverse complement strand
GTTCAACAAGCCCGTACAGCAATTAAAAAATTACAGGCAACGGGAGAAATATCCGTAAAAGCAACAAACAAATATACCCTTATAACCGTTAATAAATGGAGTAATTATCAGTTGCTTGACGCTGAACCTAACAATCAAATAACAAACAAACAACAATCAAAAAACAATCAGGCAACAAACAATCAACAACATCTAAATAATATAAAGAATATAAAGAATAGAAAGAATATAAAGAAGGACGCATACGAGTCGGCTTGGCCTAATGTTGTGAATTTGTCCGAAGAATACAAAAATAGTTTAATTAAGTTTTAAAAGGTGATTTTATGAAAAGTTTTGATATTGATGTTGAAAAAACTATTTTGGGTGATTTATTGACTTTTGATAGCATAAGGCGCGAAATCCTTGCTTTTGAGGAGCAGGATTTCGCCTTTGATGACCATAAGAATTTGTTTTTAGTGATGAAAAATCTTTATAATAAAGATGGTAATTTTGATTATTTAAGCGTTTCTGCTAATTCCAAGAGTGATGTTAAGCAGCTTTTGGCAGATTGTATTTCCTGTGCGATAACCGTTACAACCTTTAGTGAGCATAAAAAATTACTCAAGGAGATGGCTTCTGTGAGAAGGCTTGAAAACGGTATTGAAAAATTGCGTTATAACGGAAGCTTATCTCTTGTTGAGCTTGAAAATTTGCTGAATAATGAGCGCTTGGAAAAACTCTGTAATGATTTTAAAAAGCAAAACTGTGAAAACGCTGCAAATTTTGTTACAAGTGTTGTAAAAAAGGAGGAGCTTTTAAAAACAGGCTTTTCGGGACTTGATTACACCCTTGGCGGACTTCGCAAAGGCACCCTTTTTACGGTGGGCGCAAGACCTTCTGTTGGTAAAACCTCTTTTGCCGTTAATATTGCTAATAATGTATATAGCAGCGGCAAAAAGGTTATGTTTTTTAGTTTGGAAATGTCATCAAATATGATTTATGAAAGATTTTTTGCAAATTATTTTAATGTTGATTATTCAAAATTTATTAGAAAAGAGCTTGAGCTTGAAACCTTAAAGAAAATAGGGGATACTCTTAACGAAACTAAGGAAAGACTTTTTATTTTAGATGATATCTATAATGTGGAGAATATTTGCAATGCCATTATGGAAGAAAAACCCGACCTTGCAGTTATTGATTTTGTTCAAATAATATCTACAACCCAAAAATTCAGCGATATGAGGCTAAAAATTGATTACATATCATATATGCTTAAACGAACTGCCAAAACTACGGGTACGGTAATAATGGTGCTATCACAGCTTAGCCGTTCAGGTAAAGAAGCTCCAACTATGAGTGATTTAAAAGAATCGGGCGGCTTGGAGCAGGACGGCGACTACATAGTCCTGCTCCACAGACCGTATGTTCTTAAAAAGGATGTGGAAATTCCACCGGGTAAAACCGAGGTGCTGGTGGATAAGAACAAGTTTGGCAGAACGGGTAAGATTGATATGCTTTTTGACCTTGACCGTCAAAGCTTTAGTGAGATTTATGACTGATATATTTGTTTATTATACCCATTGTTTTTTTTAGTGATTTGTTTTATAATTATTTTGTGTATTTTAATATAATAGGAGTTTTTTATGCTATGTTTAGAAAAAATTTATCCCTTTTTCTTGTGGTGATTTTGTTATTTTGCAGTATATCCTCTTATTTTACTTATGGCGCATTGGCTTCAGAAGAAGCCGAGATGATTCTTACCCCCAATGAAATTGTTACCTTGAGTTCGTCTGTTACTTCCGAGGGGCTTGCAAGCGGTTGGACGAAAACGGGCGGTACGGCTACGGTTTCTGTTCAAGACGGCGTTTCTACCGTTAATTTTAAGGGGAAAAAGGGCGGTCAGCTTTTTACCAACACCTTTACCCTTGAAAAGAATAATACATATAGGTTTTCTTTTGAGGTTAAAAGAGGCAGTGATACCAAGCTCAGCAGTACATACGGTTCTGTTACCAATCCCGAGGGTATTGACTTTGTTATTCAGGACTTTGGTAGCTTGGATAAAAATTCGGTCGCGTCATACAGAAGTTATATTGAGGGCACCACCGATTATGCTCACGCCTACAAATCTATTAATGTAAAGCGTCTTAAAACCAGTCTGCTTTGGACTCTTGAAAGCGATAGCGACACCCCTTATATTTATTCGGTTACAAGATACTCTCCCTTCGGTAAGTATATTGGAACCTCAAGCTCGCCTATTGCGGCTTTAAAAACTGTTGATTTGGAGGAATTTTACTCTGATTGGCGAACCGTTACCTGCGAGTTTTCCATTCCCGATGAGGATGAATATACCGCAAGTGATATTGCTCTTGGTTTTATTCTGCCTAATGACGGCGACGAACTTTATGTGCGCGGTGTTACTATGGAGCGTGTTATTCCCGAAATTCCCGACAACACCATTCCAACCACCGTTGTAGATACAAAAGGAAATGTTCATCCTTCGGGGGATGACATTTCCGTTACCACTAAGGCTACAGAAAATCCAAACGGTTCATATACTCTTGAAATCTCTTATGATGATATGGACTCGGTTAACGAGTTTTTGGGTTGGTACGAGGGTGAGAGGCTTCTTTCCACCGAGCAACACTTTACCACCGAAAGCAATGTGGTTTTTGGCAGTATTACCGCTAAAATCCTCTGTAAAAGTGTTATTACGGGCGGTTTGGGCTTTGAGAGCTATACTGCAGCTGAAACCTCTTTAAGGGTTGACGGGGGCGTTAGTCAAGCCTTGGAGAACACACCACCCTTTGATGATAAATGGGGACAGATTTATCAGTCTTATCAGCAGGAGGACGATTGGGCGTTTTTAATCAGGGCAACACACGGCAATTTTGTAACCAAATACGCCACCGCTTATAATCCGTCGGTTGATAAAAAGTTTGAAACTGCTTCCACCATTGTTAAGCCATATAGCGGCGAGTCGATGATGTATTTCGGCACCCGAGCCCGTTCGGTTGTCAGAAAGCTGGATAATCTAAAGCCAAATACCGAATATGAGTTGTCCTTTTATGTATATAATTTAAGTCAGTGGGATTTTCTTCATACCGCTACCGTTGCTGATACCTATGAAATGACCGTAGGCAACACTACATCTAATTCTGATGTTAAGGTGTATGACTATTACAAAGAGATTTATAAGCGGTTAAATGATGTATATGTTGAGATTGCCGATACTTCAAAAATCAGAAATTGGCGCAAAATCACCCTTAATTTCACCACGGATGAGGATGATACCTACCTTTATTTACACCTTTACAATATAACAGGTCGTAATGCTGATGACACAAGCAAAACATTTATAGATAGCCTTACCGTTACCGAGGTTGTTCAGCCTGAAAATTTTAATGAATGTATAAGGTTTTTAGGTAATGCAATACGCAAGGAAACAGATAATGCAAAAAGGGCGCTTCGCTTTAAGTTTGAGATTAACGATCACATTTTCAAGCTTAATGAAAATCGAGGCTATACCCTTTGTGAATATGGCGCTCTTGCTGTTTATTCCGATGCTTTAAAGGGCGACTCCCTTGTTTTGGGTGATTGCTTGGTTGATAACGGTTATAAGGTGCTCAGGGGCATTGCTTATAATAAGGAGAAGGGCATAAACCAAATTTTTGAAACCACCGAAAAGGGGTATGTTGTTTCCTTTGCTTTTTATAATATAGGCGGGTTTGGAAATTCAACCAACTATAATTTTTACAATAAAAATATCGCCATTCGTCCCTACGCTATTTATAAAAATTCAGATGGCGAGGAGCTGATTTGCTATGCCGATACCGAAAAAGCAAGTCTTTTTGATGTGGCAGATGAGATAATCTCTAAAGATACAACGGATAAAAATTTAAGTGATTTTGGCATTTCTTCAAAAGAATATGCCAAATATCTTTCAGATGTTTTAACCGTTAGAAGCATTTTAGATAATTCTGAAGCCTACGCCGCCTATTTAAAGGCAGACCGTGAGGACTATAAAATCAATTCTCAAAATTCAGGCTCGGTTTTGGCTACCGATTTAGGGGAGAATATTTCCGTTCATACCGAGCTTCAAGCTGAGTTTCTTGCCGAGCCAATTATTGAGCTTTTTGATAAGCCGTATAATGAGGGAGTTTGGGGAGAAAATTTGTGGGAAATCGCAAATGGAACAGCGGAGCTTAGCCGTCCACTTCCCATTACCTTCAGTTGGTCGGCTACCTATAACGGCAATTCTCGGTTTTACGGATATTTGTTAACCTTAAGCCAAAACAGTGATTTATCAAACGCAAAATATTATTCTCTTTATGAAACCTCAATTGATATTTATAATCTTAACATCGGCACCGATTATTATTGGAATGTTACGGCAATTTACAGCGACGGAATGTATGTCAGTCCTACCGATAAATTCTCGGTAAGCGATTCTGCTCCCAGAAACCTCTATATTGAGGGCGTTACCAATGTCCGTGATTTGGGCGGTTGGAACATAGACGGTAAAACCATCAATCAAGGGGTTATTTACCGAATGGGCGGTCTTAATGATATTACCGAGGAGGGCAAGCAAACCTTTAAGGAAGAGCTTGGAATAAAGACCGAGCTTGATTTAAGAATTGGCGGCGAAGTGGTTGAGGTATTTTATAAGGATGAAAATATAAATTTCTATAATGTTCCAATGAATTCAACCTATTGTTTACAGTATAATCCTAAAGAGATTGTTAAGGCATTTGAAATTCTTGGTGATGAAAGCAATTATCCAATAGCCATACATTGCAGTATTGGTACCGATAGAACGGGTATGATGGCATTTGTTATAAACGGTCTTTTAGGTGCCTCGTATGAACAACTTAATTATGAATATATGTTCTCAAACCTGGGCAATATTGGTAGCGGTCGCAATACTTGGGATCTATTTCTCTACAGAGCTAATCATATAAACGAATGTGCGGGTGACACATTTGCCGAGAAAACCTATAATTATTTGCTTAAAATAGGCGTTAAGGCAGAGCATATTGATACCGTTATTAAAATGATGACACAGTAAATACAAATCCCCGTAATGGAAACCACACAAGGCTTCTATTACGGGGGTTCACATTAATAAGGATATTTATTGCCGTCTTTTCGGTATTTACCGGGTGTTATACCCATTCGCTTTTTAAAAAAGGTATTAAGGTGGCTTGTATCGTAAAACTCAAGCTTTTCTGCAATTTCCTTTAAATTTAAATCGGTGGTTTTTAAAAGATTGCAAATGCGCTCTAATTTTATTTTATTGAAATATTCAATACCGCTTACACCAAAGTTTTGCATCATCAGTCGCTCAAAATGGGTTGGACTGTAGCCGCTTAACTCACAAAGCTCCTTTAAGGTGAGAGAATTTTTATTCAGCGCGGTTATTTCGGCTATTTTGCGTTTGAAATCCGAAACATTATCGGAAAAGGATTGTTCTAAAACAGAAAGTAAAATGCTGTTTGCCTTAACATTAAGGGAATAACAGTTAATTTCGGTAGGTAGTGCGAAAAGTTTTTTCAGGTCATCAAAGGTGTATTCAAAGTAAAGGGTGGGAGTAAATACAATTCCTTTTTTGGTTAATTCTGTAAAAAACTTCCAAATATTTTCGCTCGATTTATCCCATACCGAAAGAATAATATCAAAATGGGAGCATCCGACATTTCTGGTAATATTATACTTAAAATTCGGTGGTACAATAAAGGCTTTGCCCTTTGAAGCCTTTATTGTAGTGTTGCTAAAGGTTATTTCTGCGCTTCCGCTTAAAATATATATTATGTGGTAGTTTCTGTGCATACATTCTTCGTTTATGGTGTGGGACATATGCCGTATTGAAAGCATACCCAGTGGCGGTAATAGTTTGTTAATGTAAATAGTGTAATATTCACTTTTAGCATCCATATCGGTTCACCTCAGAGTTTTATATATGGTAATATTATACACTTTTAGGGTAATAATATCAATTGTTTTTTGAATTTTTTTATGATAATATTATACTATATTTAATTTTTAGGAGAGGTTATTTTTATGCTTAGAAAATCATTGGCAGTATTGCTTAGTGTGATAATGATTATTGGCAGTATTACCTGCGGCTTTAGCTTTACCGTATCTGCCGAAGGTGATAATATGATTATCACGCCAACTGCGGCGCCAACATCCCTTAGAAACACTACCGCTGACTCCCGTCTTACAGCGTGGAGCCGTAGCAGTAGCGGTAAATCCACCGTTACTACCGAGAATGGCTACACTGTTGTAAGCCGAACAGGTATTGGCAACGGTTCCTTGTTCACCAACACCTTCACGGTTGAAAAGAATTCCACCTACAGGTTTTCCTTTGAAATCAAGGCGGTAGAGGGCACATCTTTTACCTACACAAATTCAAGCGGCGAAGTTGTACCCAGAGGTGTAAATTTTGTTTTAAATGATTTTAACGTGGTAAAGTCTGACGGCACAGCCTACAACACTTATTCCGAAGGTCATACCGATTATGCCCATACCTACAAGGCTAATGACGGTAATCCTACCCGTAGCGGATTTACTGCAACA
>SVPL01000083.1 GCA_015065925.1 Oscillospiraceae bacterium | reverse complement strand
TGTTTTTTGGAGAAGAAAATTTCGCATTAATTGAATAATTTTTGTTGTTTGAATGTTATCTAATCATATATCCCACAAAAAAACTTGCATCAAAACCATATATTTGGCAATAATTCTATTGCAATTTATAAAACTTTTTGGTAAAATATTCTTTGTAGATGTTTTAACAATCTTTTTTGTTAAATAACAATATGTTTTGAAAGGATGTTTTTTATGGCAGCACTTAACAAAAAAACTATTGAGGATATTGAAGTAAAGGGCAAACGAGTTCTTGTTCGTTGCGACTTCAATGTTCCGCTTAAGGATGGCGTTATCACTAACGATAAGAGAATAGTAGCTTCTCTTCCAACCATCAAATATCTTTTAGATAATGGCGCAAAGGTTATTCTTTGCTCTCACCTTGGCAGACCCAAGGGTGAGGTTGTTCCCGAGTTTTCTTTAAAACCCGTTGCAGCTCGTCTTTCTGAGCTTTTAGGAATCGAAGTTAAAATGGCTTGTGATGTTGTTGGCGATTGCGCAAACAAATTAGCAGCTGAGCTTAAAGAGGGCGAAGTTCTTCTTTTAGAGAATGTTCGTTACGAAAAGGGCGAAACCAAAAATGATCCCGAGCTTTCCAAGAAATTTGCAGACCTTGCAGATATCTTTGTAAACGATGCTTTCGGTTCTGCTCACCGCGCACATTCCTCTACTACAGGTGTTGCAGATTATATCCCCGCAGTTGGCGGTTATCTGATCAATAAAGAAATTGAGTTTATCGGTGGCGCGTTAGAGGCTCCCAAGCGTCCTTTGGTTGCTATCCTTGGTGGTGCAAAGGTTGCTGATAAAATCGGTGTTATCACCAACCTTATTGACAAGGTTGATACCCTCATCATCGGTGGCGGTATGGCTTATACCTTTATGAAGTGCTTAGGCTATAACATCGGTACATCTCTTTTAGACGAGGAAAATGTTGAAACCGCAAAAGAAATGATGGCTAAGGCTGAGGCTAAGGGCGTTAAGTTCCTTATTCCTGTTGATAACAGAGTAGGTAAAGAGTATGACGAGAATACCGAGCATATGCTTGTTGATTCTGATAATATTCCCGATGGCTGGATGGGTCTTGATATCGGTCCTAAGACCGAAAAGCTCTTTGCAGATGCTTTGGTAGATGCAGGTACCGTTATTTGGAACGGACCTATGGGTGTTTCCGAATGGGAAAACTTTGCAAGCGGTACCATTGCAGTTGCTACTGCAGTTGCTAACTCAGGCGCTATCTCGGTAATCGGCGGTGGTGACTCTGTTGCCGCAGTTACCAAGCTTGGCTTTGCAGATAAAATGAGTCACATTTCTACAGGTGGCGGCGCTTCTCTTGAATTCTTAGAGGGTAAAGAGCTTCCCGGTATTGCTGCTCTTAACGATAAATAAAAACTTAAAATAAAAATAGCCGAAGCGGGGAAACTCACTTCGGCTATCGGTATGTTTTAAAATAAATGAATTTTTTACAATTTGGAGGAAAAAATAATGAATAAAGCAAAACGCGCTGCAGTTATTGCAGGTAACTGGAAAATGAATAACACTCCTGCTCAGACCACCGCACTTATCAACGAAATGAAACCCCTTGTAGCAGATGCTGATTGTGATGTAGTTCTTTGCGTACCTTTTATTGATATTGCCGCCGCTGTTGAGGCTGCAAAAGGCTCTAACATAAAAATCGGCGCAGAAAATGTTCACTTCAAGGCTTCGGGTGCATATACAGGCGAAATCTCTGCCGAAATGCTTACCGCTGCAGGTGTTGAGTATGTTGTTATCGGTCATAGCGAGAGAAGACAGTATTTTGGCGAAACCGACCAAACCGTTAACCTTCGTACTCTTGCTGCACTCAACGCAGGTCTTAAGGCTATTGTTTGCGTAGGCGAAACCTTAGAGCAAAGAGAGCTTGGCTATACCGAAACTCTTCTCAAATATCAAACCAAAATGGCTCTTACCAATGTAACCGAGGAGCAGCTTAAAAATGTTATCATCGCTTATGAGCCTGTTTGGGCTATCGGTACAGGTGTTACCGCTACTGCAGACCAGGCAGATGAGGGCAACGGCTTTGTTCGTGACGCTATTGCTGAAGCCTATGGCGCAGATGTTGCTGAAACCGTTACTGTTCAGTACGGCGGTTCTATGAACGCTAAAAATGCTGATGAGCTTGTTGCAAAGGTTAATGTTGATGGCGGTCTTATTGGTGGCGCTTCACTTAAAGCAGAGGATTTCTCAATTATTGTTAAAGCCGCAAGCAAATAATAATCAAAGCTTAATTTTGGCTGATGGAAACTGCTCTGTCAGCCAATATTTTTGAAAGGATATTACTAATGAAAAAACCTGTTGTTTTATGTATTATGGACGGTTTCGGTATTCGCGAAAGTAAGGACGGCAACGCTATTCTTTCGGCAAATACCCCTAACCTTACCAAATTTTTCAGCGAAAATCCCTTTACTACCATTGGTGCATCGGGACTTGATGTAGGTCTTCCTGATGGTCAAATGGGTAACAGCGAGGTAGGTCACACAAACATCGGCGCAGGTCGTGTTGTTTATCAAATGCTTGTTAAAATCTCAAAATCTATTACAGATGGCGACTTTTTTGATATCGACTGCCTTAAAGCCGCTGTAGAAAACTGCAAGAAAAACAATTCCGCGCTTCATTGCATTGGACTTTTGTCTGATGGCGGTGTGCATAGCCACATTGAGCATCTTTACGGTCTTTTAGAGCTTGCAAAGAAAAACGGTCTTACAAAGGTTTATGTTCATTGCCTTATGGATGGCCGTGATGTTTCTACCACCTCGGGTGTTGGTTTTATTAAGGATTTACAAAGCAAAATGGCAGAAATTGGTGTAGGTAAAATAGCAACTGTTATGGGCCGTTACTATGCAATGGACCGCGACTTTGCTTGGGACCGCGTTGAAAAGGCTTATGCCGCAATGGTTTATGGCGAGGGTATAGAGGTAACTGACCCCGTAAAGGCTATGGAAGAGTCCTATGCTAAGGATGTTACCGATGAGTTTATTGTTCCTACCGTTGTTGATAAGAACGGTATGATAAAGGCTAACGATAGCGTTATTTCCTTTAACTTCCGTCCCGACCGTGCAAGGCAGTTTACCCGCACCTTTGTTGATGAGGCTTTTGACGGTTTTGAGCGTAAAAACGGTTTCTTCCCCTTAAATTATGTTTGTATGACTCAGTATGATGAGACTATGCCCAATGTTACCGTTGCCTTCCCTCCCGAGGAGCTTAAAATGACTTTGGGCGAGTATCTTGCCGCTAACAACAAAACTCAGCTTAGAATTGCCGAAACTCAAAAATATGCTCACGTAACCTTCTTCTTTAACGGCGGTGAGGAAAAAACCTTTGAGGGTGAGGATAGAATTTTAATTCAATCACCCGATGTTCCCACCTTTGATTTGCAACCCGAAATGAGCGCACATCCCGTTTGTGATGCAGTATGTGAGCAGATTACTTCAGGCAAGTATGATGCAGTTATCTTAAACTTCGCAAACTGCGATATGGTAGGTCATACAGGTATTTTCGATGCCGCAGTTAAGGCGGTTGAGGCTGTTGATACCTGTGTAGGTAAGGTTGTTAAGGCGGCTACCGATATGGGTGGTGCAGTAATTATTACTGCCGACCACGGTAATGCCGACTATATGTATGATGAAAAGGGTGAGCCCTTTACTCCTCATACCACCAACCCCGTTCCTTTCTGCGTTGTAGGTTACGATTGCGAGCTTCGTGAGGGCGGACGCCTTGCTGATATCGCTCCCTCTATGCTTAAAATTATGGGACTCAGTAAACCTGCCGAAATGAACGGCGAAAGCATTATTAAATAAAAGCTTAGCTTTAAGGAGGATAAAAATGGAAGTAACAAAAGATTCAATAATTGGCGATATTTTAGATTATGACCGCGACACCGCAGAATATTTCTTTGAAATCGGTATGCATTGCCTTGGTTGTCCTGCTTCTCGCGGTGAAACCATTGCTCAGGCTTGCGCAGTCCACGGCACCGATGCAGATGAGCTTGTAGAAAAGCTTAACGCTCATTTTACAGGCAAATAATTATGTCGGTTTCTAATAAACGACTGCTAATAGCGGCTGAATTATTAGGGCATATAAATAGCGTGGCGGACATTGGTACCGACCACGCTTTTTTGCCTATTCATTTAATTAAAGAGGGTATTGCCAAAAAGGTTATAGCCTGTGATATTGCCGAAGGTCCGCTTTCGGTAGCAAAGTCCAATCTAGTCAAATACGGCTTAGCAGATAAAATAGAGCTTCGCCTTGCAAACGGTCTTTTGGGACTCAAACCCAATGAGGTAGAAGCTATAACAATTCTTGGTATGGGCGGCGAAACTATTGCCGATATTTTAACCGATTCTCCTTGGGTAAAAAATCCCGAAATCACCCTTATTTTGCAACCGATGTCTTGTGACGACAGACTTCGTGAATACCTTTATAAAGAGGGTTTTGAAATCATAACCGAGGTTGGCGTAGAATCTCAAAATAGATTTTACACCGTTATGAAGGTCGTTTTTAGCGGAGATTTACCCCAGGTAGGGCGCGAATATAAATACATAGGTAAACTTTTAGATAATCCTAACTATGCCGCAATTACCTTTGTGAAAAACCGCATTAACAGTATGAAAAACTGTATGCGAGAAATTGAAACGGTAGAGCGAAAACAAGAACTTTATAATGAGCTTAAAATTGCAGTAGAAATAATTGAAAAAACATTAAACTTTAATGGGCGGTGAGGGTGTAAATAAAAGAAAACGGATAATAATTATATCTATTATCGCTATAATTTTATCTATTTTACTAGGAATTATCGTTACCGCTATTAGTATATGGAATTACGGCAAGGTGGATGAAAAGAAATCTGCCGATGCCGCTATAGTTTTGGGTGCGGCGCTATCCTACAACACCGTTTCGCCCGTCTACGGCGAGCGTATAAATCACGCCATTACTCTTTATAATGAGGGTTATGTAGACTATGTGATTTTAACAGGTGGAGTAGGTGAAGGGAATAAGTATTCCGACGCCTTTATTGCAATGGAATACGCCATTTCAAAAGGACTTCCAAAAAACGCAATATTGTTGGAAGAAAAATCAACTGTTACAGAAGAAAATATTATTTATTCTAAAGAAATAATGGATGAAAATAATCTTAAAACAGCAATAATAGTAAGCGACCCAATTCATATGAAAAGGGCAATGCGTATGGCTAAAGACTATGGTGTTAAAGCGTTTTCTTCCCCAACTCCAACAACTATGTATAAAACTGCAAAAACCAAATTCCCATTTTTATTAAGAGAAACTTTTTTGTATATTGGTTATGGTATTATAAATGTTTTATAAGTCAAAAAAATATCTATAAAAAAATTAAAATTTAAACCGTTTTGGGGGTTGACTTTTTCCCCTTTAGCGGTTATAGTATACTCGAAAACACCAAACACTACATAAAATTAACCTTAAAACAGAAAAATCAAACTGTTGGGGAGGTACCTTTTATGAGTAAACAGAGTAAACGAGTCGAAAAAACACATTTGCATTTTGATGATAGTGAATTACTACGGCAGGAAAGGAACTTCATTTCCTATTATGCAGACGGTAATAAAAAATCAATTTCTTTATTACTTAAGCTGTATAACGGGCATTATTTGAGGTTGCTCTTTTCAGCCGTTTTCTTTTTAATTAAAGAAAGTCCCGGATGGGTAATTCCTATTGTTACTTCCTATGTTATTAATTTAGCATCGGTTGAACAGGCGGGTAATGTCTCAAAAATGGTGTTTGCCCTTGCGGGGTTAGCCCTTTTGGTTGCCATAAATTTGCCTACTCATTATATACATACCAAGCTGTTTGCCATAGCAAGAAGAAGCGTAGAAGCAGGTCTTCGCGGTGCTATGATTCGTAAACTGCAACAGCTTTCAATTTCCTTCCATAAGGAAATGCAGTCGGGTAGAATACAGTCAAAGGTAATGCGAGATGTAGAAGCTATTGAAGCTTTATCAAGTCAGGTGTTTACAAATGTATTTGGTATAGTTACAAATCTTGCAATTTCTCTTGGCGTAATTCTTGTAACCAACTGGGTTGTGTTTATATTCTTTTTGCTCTGTACCCCTGTTGCATCCCTTATTATAGTGGCTTTTCGTAAGAAAATGAGTAAAAGTAATAGCGATTTTCGTCAAGGTATTGAGCAAACCTCGGCAGATGTTTTAGATATGGTGGAGCTTATTCCCGTTACCCGAGCCCACGCATTAGAGGAAAATGAAATTAAAAAATTCACTAACCAGCTTAATATGGTTGCCGAAAAAGGATATAGACTGGATATTATTCAGCAGGTATTTGGCGCAAGCAGTTGGGTAATATTTCAAATGTTTCAGATTCTCTGCCTTGGTGTTACCGCCTATATGGCGTATAGGGGCGATATTTCGGTAGGTGAGGTTGCACTTTATCAAACATATTTTGGCAATATAGTAAACCGTATTTCGGGGCTTGTAGGTCTTCTTCCCACAATTTCAAAGGGTACAGAATCACTTGTATCTATTGGCGAAATTTTAAGTGCTAATGATGTTGAAGATAATGCAGGCAAAAAGAAGCTTAAAAC
>SVPL01000082.1 GCA_015065925.1 Oscillospiraceae bacterium | reverse complement strand
AATAACATTATTTTTTGTTATGCAAGGCAAAAACGCAGTAAATCCTCTCGGATTTACGAGTATTTTTACGAAGCAGAGCGAAAAATATGTGTTTCAAAACCTGGTTCAAGTTTAAATGTTCTGGCTAAAGTATTCTTTACAAATTCTACATATTTATATATTGTTCGCGGTTGACAAAAAAATAAATTAAGGGTATAATATTTTAATATGAGGCGGTGAAAAAATGGAAAATGAAAATATTGGTTCAAAAAAGGTGAAAAAGGTTATATTTTGGTTATCTTTGGTAGTTTTTGTTTTAGGGCTGTTTTTTATTGGATTTTTACTTGTAAATACCTATTTGTTTCCGGAAATTAATGAGCCTATTACATCTTCTGTTCCTGTTTCATCCGAGCCTGAGTTACCTGATAATCCTATTGATTTTGCGGCAGAAAAGCAAAAATATCCAGATATTTACGCCTGGATTAACATACCTAATACAAATATTAATTATCCTATAGTTCAACATCCTACAAAGGATGATTATTATTTAGATCATAATGCCGAACAAAAGTATACAAAAGCCGGTGCAATATATTCCGAAATTAAAACCAATAAGGATTTTTCCGATCCAAACACGGTTTTGTACGGACATAATATGTTAAACGGTTCTATGTTTCGTGATCTTCATAAATTCAGAAAAGATGAAGCCTTTTGGAATGAAAATAAATACATTTATGTTTACACACCGGGCCATATTTTAACCTATGAAATTTGCGCCGCATACAGGTATGATAATCGTCATATTTTAAATTCCTTTGATTTTTCAGATACTGCCGTTTTTGAAGAATATTTGGAAACGGTTAAAAATCCTAAATCCTTAATTTCCCGCACACGCGAGGTAACACTTAATAAAGAGTCTAAAATACTTACCTTAAGCACATGCATAAGCAATCCTGCTTATCGCTATTTAGTACAGGGGGTGCTAGTGAAAGATGAGTCAACAAAATGATTTTGAAAATGCACCTTTGAATGAAGAAGTAGAGCAATCTTCTTTTTCTTCAGAGAACATAATTGATAATACAGGAATTTCGTTTGTGACGGTGGAGCCTTCGGTGAAGAAAAAAGGCAAACTAAAAAAAATACTCCTATGGATTCTTATTGTTCTTTTGGTGCTGATATTATCGGGAGTTTTAACTGTTTTTATATTAATTCAAAAGGGTAAGAGCTCTCTTTTGAATGTTGAGAGTATGAATATCAACCCGGGCAGTACCATAAGTGATGTTGAGGTTGATGATGACGGAAAAATAGTTGAATTTCAAGGTCGAAAATATGTATATAATGAGGATATGACAGCAATTCTTTGCATTGGTGTAGATACCAATGAATTTTCTGATGTTGTTGATATTAAGGGTAAAAACGGTCAGGCGGATGCCTTGTTTTTATATGCTATGGACACCAAAACCGGTAAAAGCACAGTAATTCCCATTTCTCGTGACACTATGGTAGATGTGGATGTTTTTTCAGGTGACGGTAATTACATTTCAAGCTCTAAAAAGCAACTTTGCTTGTCCTACGCATACGGCGATGGCAAACACACAAGCTGTGAAAATACGGTAAGATCTGTATCAAGACTGTTTTATGGTTTGTCTATAAATTCTTATGTAGCCATAGATCTTAAAGCAATTGAGGTGCTTTCAACAAAGGTTGGCGGAGTTTCTGTTGTGCCCGATGAAGATTTTTCTTATGAAGGATATAACTTTTACAAAGGCAAAAAAACCAACCTTAAGGGTCTGGAGGCACGAATGTTTGTGCAAGGCAGAGATCAATCCAAACTTGATTCTAACCTTAATCGAATGGCACGCCAAAAACAGTTTATAACCTCTTTTTTTAGTAAGGCTATTACAAAAACAAAAGAAAAAATCACCTTTCCTATAGATGTTTACAAATCTACCAGTCAGTATATGATAACCGATTTAGATGTTTCGGAAATCAGTTTTCTTGCAAGCTGTGTCGTGAAAAATAGTATTGGACTTCAATATAAATCCATTAAAGGCAGTATGAAAATGGGCGAAAAATACGCAGAATATTATGCTGATGATGAATCAATTTACAGTACGGTGCTAGAGGTTTTTTATAAGCCTGTTTCATAAAAATGAATTTTTATTACCATAAAATGTAATATGCAGTTGACAAATATACTAAATATGGTATATAATATATTCTGTAATTGTATTTAATCTTTTCGAAAATAGGTAATAATATAAATAATATAGCCAAAGCATTTATGTTTGAACCAGCCTTAAATGTTTTGACTAGACAAGCCCATTAAAGGAGTGCCGAATTTTGGAAAAATTCATTATTCAGGGCGGAAACAGATTGGAAGGCAGTGTTCGCATAAGCGGTGCTAAAAACTCGGTTGTAGCTATACTTCCTGCGGTACTTCTTAGTGACGGTGTTTGCCGCATTGAGAATGTTCCAAATATATCTGATGTATCTGTCACCTTAAAAATATTATACGAATTGGGCGCAAAGGTAAGAATGATAAATCAATCCACCTTTGAAATTGACCCTACAGGAATAAATTCATATATAATCTCTAAAGAAATGAGTAGTCGTATGCGCGCCAGCAGTTACTTTATCGGTGCAATGCTTGGACGCTTCAGAAAAGCAAGAGTTGCGCCTCCGGGTGGATGTGATTTTGGTGTTCGTCCTATCGACCAACATATTAAAGGCTTTCAGGCACTGGGTGCTCGTGTTATTATTGATAACGGTATGGTTGATGCGAGGGCGTTGAAACTTGTAGGAAGCCCTATATATTTAGATATGGCATCGGTTGGCGCCACAATAAATATTATGCTTGCAGCGGCTAAGGCAGAGGGGCTTACTGTTATTGAAAATGCGGCAAAGGAACCCCATATTGTTGACCTTGCCAATTTTCTTAACTCTATGGGTGCCGATATTATGGGTGCCGGTACCGATATTATTAAAATCCGCGGCGTTTCAAAACTGTGCGGCGTTAATTACAGTATAATTCCCGACCAAATTGAAGCAGGTACTTATATGGCAGCAGTTTGTGCCACAGGCGGTAATGTTTTAATTGATAATGTTATTCCTAAGCACCTTGAATCAATAACCGCAAAGCTTGTGCAAATAGGCGCTGAAATAGAGGAGTATGATGAAAGCCTACGGATTATTATGAATACAAATCCTAAGGCTTGTAATGTAAAAACTATGTATCATCCGGGTTTTCCTACCGATATGCAACCGCAAATAACCGCGCTTTTGTCATTGGGTGAGGGTACAAGCATTGTTACTGAAAGTGTATGGGCAAATCGCTTCAAGTATACCGATCAGCTTACATTTATGGGTGCGGATATCAGTGTAGAGGGCCGTACCGCAGTGGTTAAGGGCGTTCAAAAATTGGTGGGTGCTCCTGTTGCCGCAACTGATTTGCGTGCAGGTGCCGCCCTTATAATAGCAGGTCTTGCGGCGGAAGGTACTACCGAGATAGAGAATATAGAGTATATTGACCGCGGATATGAGGATGTAGTTGAAAAAATAACTGCTCTTGGCGGAAATATTAAGCGTGTTAATATTCCTGAGCCTTCAATGTTTAAGGAAGCGCTTTAATTAAATTAAAATTTACAGCCACAAGCACAGGTGTGTTTGTGGCTGTGTTTTGGGAAGGTGATAAAATGGCTAAAATATCTACAATGTTTAGTGGAAGTAGGGGGAATTGTACATACATTTCTTCAGGCAACTGTTCTTTGCTTGTAGATGCAGGGGTTAGCGCTAAGCAAATTCTTTTAGGGTTGGAGCAACGAATGTTCAATCCCCAAAAGATTGGCGGCATTTTTATAACCCATAGCCATACCGACCATATTTCAGGACTTAGGGTGCTTTTGAAAAAATTAAATATTCCCGTTTTTGCATCTAAAGAAACTTTAGGTTCCCTCATTTTAGCAGATGTATTTAATTCAAAAAGCAAATATTATGATATTGAAGACTCGCCTGAGCTTTCTATGGATGTTGGTGTTGATTTTTTTAGAACAAGCCACGATTGTTCAGGGTCAGGTGGATATGTCTTTACCTTTAATAATGGGGAAAAAGCAGCAGTTTGTACCGATTTAGGATATGTAAGTGATTTGGTACGGAAGGCAATCACAGGCGTTAAAACTATTGTGATTGAATCAAATCACGATGTAGGTATGCTTCAAAACGGAATTTATCCCTTTGCTACCAAGCAAAGAATTTTAAGTGATGAAGGGCATCTTTCCAATGTTGCATGTGCCAACGAATTACCCTCTCTTGTTAAAAACGGCGCTTCCAATATAATTCTTGCCCATTTAAGCCGTGATAACAACACACCCGATTTGGCTAGCGTGACCGCCAGATCGGTGCTAATAGAAAATGGATTAAAAGAGAATATTGATTACACCCTTGATGTAGCTCCACCCTCGGGCGGAAGAATAATGTACATATAATATGTATATAATAAAGGTGAAACAGAATGCAAAAGATAACCCTTATTTCTGTAGGAAGATTAAAAGATGATTTTTTTAAAGCGGCAGAAAAAGAATACGCCAAAAGATTAGGTGGATTTTGTGATTTAAAAATTATTGAGGTAAATCAACAACAGCTACCGTCAAACCCTTCTGATGGACAAATTGAAGCGGCACTTTCGGCAGAGGCGGAGGAGATAATTGCTAAAATTCCAAGGGGAAGTGAAATTGTTACTCTTTGTATTGAAGGTAAGCTATACTCAAGCGAGGATTTAAGTAATGTAATAGAAAACAACGCAAATATGGGCTCAGGTAGTATGACATTTATTATAGGTGGTTCTTTTGGACTGAGCGAAATGGTTAAAAGTAAAAGCAAAATCCGTCTTTCAATGTCAAAAATGACCTTCCCACACAGACTTGCAAGAATAATGCTTTTAGAACAAATATACCGCGCTTTTCAAATAGAAGCGGGTACAAAATATCATAAATGACTAAAAATAAGTTGTATTTAGGGCAGTTTACTGTATTTTTGTAATAAAATAACAATCTTTTCAAAAAAAGTTAAATAAATTGCTTGACCTTTTAGTGGTATTATGCTATAATTTATGATACCTCTCGAAGGTCTTTTTTTTGTGCGCTTTTTTAACGGTTGCAAAAGCCTTAAATAAAGACTTTCGGTTCTAAAGTCTGCATAATGTTCTTCGTTCGTCGGTCTTGAGCATACCGCGAATAAGCAGAACTTTGGTTGAGGGAGGCTCAATTTACTTCACTAATTGAAGCAAAAAATATTTCCGTAAAACGGGAGGTGCCGTCTTGAGAGTAAAAATCACTTTAGCTTGTACTGAGTGCAAGCAACGCAATTACAACACTATGAAGAACAAGAAGAATGATCCTGACAGACTGGAAATGAACAAATACTGTCGATTCTGCAGGAAGCATACGCTTCACAAAGAAACAAAGTAGGGGGTGTAGCGAGTATGAAATTTATTAAAACATGCAATAAATCAACCCAGATTTTAATGATTGTTGCATCCGTAGCTGCACTTGTTTTGTTCTTTTTGACGTTCGCAACCGTAACTTCGTCAGATGGACAGTCAACTCTTAACCTTGCCGGTTCTCAGTTAGCTTGGAACGGTGATGTTGAGGTTAACGGTCAAACAGTAGAAATGGCAAGATCTACCGATATTTGGTTCTGCTTTATGTTAACCTTAGTTGGTATCTTGTTATCAGCACTTACCTTTAAATTTAAAGGTATGCGTTACGCTGCTCCTGCTGTTACCTTGGGTGCCGGTATTTATATGCTGGTAATCGCTTGCAGTAAGCCTGCAGAGTTCGTTGACCTTCGCCCTATTGATACCGTGTATTCTTGGGGTAGTATTCAGTACGGATTTGCAGTATGGGGTGTAACCATCGCATTACTTCTTGCAGCAGCATTCGGTGTTGCACATCTTCTTTTAGATGATTACATTATTGTAAGTTCTTCTAAGAGCGCCAAATACACAATTCCTCAGCGTTTGGTTCGCTTCGTTAAAGATTATAAAAGCGAAGTTAACAAAATCGTTTGGCCCACCAGAAAAACTGTTATCAAAAACACAGGTATTGTTTTAGCAATCTGTCTTATTATTGGTGCATTTATCTGGCTTGTGGATTTTGGTTTGGCACAATTGCTTGATCTAATTTTCTGAACGGAGGCTGCTTAATGTCTGAGCTTAGCGAAGCAAAATGGTATGTAGTTCATACCTATTCCGGTTATGAAAACAAGGTTGCTACCGATTTGGAAAAAATGGTAGAAAACCGCAAGATGCAAGATCTTATTTTGGACATAAAAATTCCTACCGAAACGGTTAAGGAAGTTAAGGAGGATAAGGTACGCGAGGTTGAGCGTAAAATATTCCCCGGATATGTTCTTATTAAAATGATTGTTACGGATGATTCATGGTATGTTGTTCGTAATACTCGCGGCGTAACAGGCTTTGTAGGCCCAGGGTCTGAGCCGGTTCCCCTGTCAGAGGCAGAGGTTGCCGCATTAGGCGTTGATGTACGCACTGTTGAAGTCAGCTACAAGGTTGGCGAGTTGGTTAAAATCATTGCAGGTCCCCTTAAAGGTATGGAAGGCTCTGTTATTTCAATCGACGAAGAAAACAATGTTGTCAGCGTTAAAATCTCTATGCTCGGTCAGGAAATCCCTGCTGAGATGGAATTAGACCAGGTTACTCCTGCGTTCTAAGTTGTAAAAATTGCGCATAACGCGTGTATAGCAGATTAAATTCTGCTTCAAGTGGGAGGAGCAAAAAAATATATTATCGGCTCCGCCTGACGGTAAACTTATCGTCTTACCACAATTTTGGAGGTGCAAAAAATGGCTCAAAAAATTATTGGCTATATCAAACTGCAAATTCCTGCTGGAAAGGCAACTCCGGCCCC
>SVPL01000081.1 GCA_015065925.1 Oscillospiraceae bacterium | reverse complement strand
CTCAACATTACCTTTAATTTTTCTTGATTTTTCTCTAAAAGATTAACAAGTTCAAGTTCTTCATCAGATGCTTTTTTGCTATTATTTTTTGTACCACAGCCTTTAAAAAATAGTTCTTTTAATACACTTTCCATTTTAATCACCTTTCGTTTTTAATTTTATTAAATGATATCACAGTGATATCTAATTGTCAATAGATAAATTTATTTTTGTTAAATGATAACAAGGTGATATCTTGATTTTTGTGCGAAAGTGATATATAATAGTACCGAGGTGATATCATGACAAACAAAATACAAATTGCATTAAGATTACCCCAAGAGGTAATAGATAAATTAAAAGCCGAAGCTGATAAACAAAAACGCAGTGTTAATAATCTTTTAGAGGTTATTATTGATGAATATTTGAAAAAGAATTCTAAATAAGAGATAAATTGTAGTTTGAAGAATAAATGATAGTTTAGGTTTATAGGGTTTTCTCCCCTTCCACCACTACGTGGTCCCCCTTCCCCGTCCGGGGACGGCCACAGAAACCGCAACTTTACATATAGACGATGGTTTGAATTGTAAGGGGAAATATTATTTTTCTTCTAAAAATTCACCACAAATTATATTTTTAAAATGCGACCAAGGAGGCCGTCCCCGGACGGGGAAGGGGGACCGCTTGCGGTGGAAGGGGAGATTATTTTACAATTTATCCAATCGTACAAACCTAGACCGCGGAACTACTAACCGCCCGATTTATGTGTCTATTTTTCGCGTGCATGGATGAAACGCCACGCGTTTCAAATTTCAATTTATCACTTAAATTATCCTTTACAAAACAGGCATTTGCGCAAAAAAACGCAAATGCCTGTTTAAATTTACATATTCATCCTTTTATTTCCTCGGGTAAAATCTCCCCTGTATTCCAATCGTAACGGTGGAGCTCGCCGAAATTCTGAAGCTCGGGGAACCCCCATTGACGGAGAACCTCATAGGCGGCTAAAGCAACGGTGTTGGAGAGATTAAGACTTCTCGCCTCACCTATCATAGGAACACGCACTGCCCTATCGGGATATTTAAGCAAAAGCTCCTCGGGCAGACCTTTAGTTTCTTTTCCAAAGAAAATATATGCATTATCGGGATAATTCACATCAGAATAAACCGTTCTGCCTTTGGTGGTGAAAAAATAAAATTCGCCACCTTTATTTTTTTCAAAAAAATCATCAAGATTTTTATAGTAGGTTATATCCAAAAGATGCCAATAATCAAGCCCTGCTCTTTTTAACTGTTTATCATCAGGTTTAAATCCCATAGGCTCCACTATGTGAAGTCTAGCCCCCGTTGCGGCACAGGTACGGGCAATATTACCCGTATTTTGTGGGATTTCAGGCTCTACCAAAACAATGTTTAAAATGCTCAAAACTATACCCTGCTTTCAATAATTATGGCGCTACCACTAAAGGTTATTTCTCCCCTATTTGCGGGAATAAAGGCACAGTCACCCTTATTAAGGGTTACACCGTCAAAAGAAACCTCACCGTCTAAGCACAAAAGTGCCGAGAAGGAAGTATTATCTACATTTATTTTTTTTACATCTTGGGTGCTGTAAAGTTTAACATTGAAATATTCACATTCTGCTAATGTGCCCTCGGGCAAGCCTGCCTGTACAGGTGGGGGTGTAAGGGAAGTAACCTCTACAGCCTTATCAATATGAAGTGGACGGGGCTTACCGTCTGCACCGAGTCTTCCGTAATCCGAAACACGGTATGTAGTATTGGAATTTTGCTGAATTTCGGCAATTAAAATTCCACTACCGATTGCGTGAATAGTACCCGAAGGAATGAAATACACATCACCCTTTTTAACGGGAACCTTATTTAAAACATCGGTAATTGTGTTATCAGCGATTTTTTGACGGAACTGTTCTTTGGTTATTTGCTCTTTAAATCCGTAATAAAGGGTTGCGCCTTCCTCGCAATCCACAATATACCACATTTCGGTTTTTCCGTATTCACCCTCAACTCTAAGGGCAAATTCATCATCGGGATGCACCTGAACAGAAAGGTCATCCTTAGCATCAATAAGCTTTATAAGAATTGGGAAATAACTGAATTTTTTACCATTTTCACCAAGACAGTCGGTACCGAACTCAGCGACCGCCTCGGTAAGAGTTTTGCCTTTAAGCTCACCGTTTAAAACAATGCCTTCGCCATCCTTGTGGGTAGAAAGCACCCAAGCCTCAGCAACCTTTTTTAAATCGCTTTCCATTTTATACTCGGTTTTAAGGCGTGTACCACCCCATAAATAATCCTTTAAAGCGGGTTTTAATTTTAAGGTATACATATTAATTTTCTCCTTCTGAATTATCTTCATCAGCTTCTGCTGCATTGCTTTCTTCTAAATATCTGCCAGCCTGAGTTGTGAAAAGCTTATGATAGATACCCTTTTTGCTCATAAGCTCACTATGGGCGCCGTGCTCAACAAGTTCTCCATTATCCAAAACCAAAATAGAATCTGCAGTTGTTGCGCTGGAAAGTCTGTGAGATACAAAAATAGTGGTTTTATCCTTGCGTAAAGTATCAAATTGGTCATAAATTTCTTGCTCAGCAATAGCATCAAGAGAGGCTGTAGGCTCATCCAAAATAAGAATATCGGAATCGCTGTAAAATGCCCTTGCAACCGAAAGCTTTTGCCATTGACCGATAGAAAGCTCAATACCATCCTCTTCAAAATATCGCATAAGAGGGGTATCATACTCCTTAGGCAAACGGGAAATAAACTCAGTTGCATTACTTTGCATAGCCGATAGTTTAACGCGTTCTTCATCAATAGCCCTATCTATTTCGCCAAAAGCAATATTCTCCGAAACAGTAACGGCATACTTACCGAAATCCTGAAAAATTATACCGAAAATTTTATAAAGCTCCTCAGGGTCATATTCCTTAAGATTTTTTCCATCCAAAAGAATTTCACCCTCAGTTGGATCATAAAGTCGGGTTATTAGTTTAATGAGTGTGGTTTTACCCGCACCGTTAACACCAACAAGCGCAACGGTTTCCCCAGCTTTTATAGTAGCATTTAAATCCTTAATAACATATCTTTCGGTGCCGGGATATTTAAAGGAAAGATGTCTAAATTCTATCTCATGAGGAATATGTCTCTTAACTTCTTCTTTTTTATCAGTTTCGATTAAAATAGTGGGTTTTTCTTCCATAAAAACGATAAGATTATCAATAAACAAGGTGCCTTCGTATATTGTAGAGGTAGAAGAAATAAGAGAATTGAGTCCTGTTGTTACAGAATTAAGAGCACCTGTATAAAGGGAGTAATCGCCAACTTCAATTTTTCCAAGCCAAACTCTCCAAGCAACAAAAAGAAAAAGTGCGCAATGTGAAAATGCCGACAGCAAGGAAACAATCATATTCCAAAAGCCTTCTTTTAAATATATCTTTTTAAGACCTTTGAAATACTTTTTAAAGGTTAGATTATATTTTTTTATAAATGTATTAGAAAGGCCGAAAATGCGTATTTCTTTAACCAAATCCTTGTTTGTTAAAAGTCCGGAAAAATAACTAAGTTCTCGACGATCCTTAGAGCGCATTCTGATATAGTCAAAGGCTTTTTTTCGATAAAAATATGATACAAATCCAGCCGGTAATGCTAAAATCACTATAATAATCGGTGCCCATGGACTTACTGTAAAAAGTATTGCAACAAAAGAAAACATACTTATAAGTGTGCTAACCGTATTAAAAGTTGCATTTATTATCTGTACAGGACGCATTGAAGCTTCTCTTTGAGCATTTTCTAAACGCTCGTAAAATTCGGGCTTATCAAAACTTTGAAGGTCGAGTTTCTGCGCTTTTTCCATCATCATGGTTTTTACATGGTTTGAAACCATTTCACCTGAAATTCTTACAACCAACGAATTCAAATGCTTTATAAAACTGGACAATATAATACAAATAAACTGAAAAATTAACAAAGATAGTATTTTATTAAACTCAATTGCGCCACCTGAATTAATAGCATTGTATGCTTCTGCCAAAACATTCAACAATCTTGATGCTATCCAAGCAGTTAAAACAGGCAAAACACCCGAAAACACTGCTATTGACATCAATGTAATAAGTATCCACGGCGCAGTATTCCACACAAGACTGAATATGTAAAAAAGTCGTTTAAAAAATTTAACAACTACTCTTTTTATATAATCGGGGACCTCTTTAATATTTTTTGGTAACGGTTCTTTTAGTTTGTCATTATTCATACCCATACGGCGCGGCATTCCGGGACCCATTTTTATCACCTCATAATATTTTTTAAACATACATCTTTATTATACAACAAAACCGCAATTTTTACAATGGCTTAACTGCAAAAATTACGGTTTTAATCAATTTTTTTGTTTTAATGATAAAAATCATATATTTTTTGGCATATTCCTATAGGAATACCCGTTGATTTTTTTATATCTTCGGGAGTGGCGCTTTTTATTGCGTCAATACTTTTAAAGGTTTTAAGTAAAAGCTTTATTCGCTTATCCCCCATTCCTTCAATAAGTGAAAGCTCGGCGGTAAGACCTTTTTTGCGACTGCTGTTTCTATGATAGGTTATGGCAAAACGGTGAGTTTCCTCTTGAATTGTGGCAATAAGGGTATATGCTCTGTGGTTTGCACGGATTGAAATATCTCCCCCGCCTGCCGTTATTGCGCGGGTGCGGTGCTTGGAATCCTTCACCATACCAAAGATTGGAATATTAAGCTTATGGCTTTGTATAACGGGTAAAACGGCGCTAAGTTGACCTTGACCGCCATCTAAAAGAATTAGGTCAGGTAATCTGCCAAAGCCGTCTGTTTCGCCATTTTGAACTGCATTTTTATATTCGTTAAATCTGCGGTCAAGTACCTCAGCCATTGAACGATAATCATCCTGCCCCGAAAAGGATTTAATTCTAAACCTTTTGTATGCAGCTTTTAAAGGTCTGCCATTTTCAAACACCGTCATACCCGCTACATTTTCATTTCCCATTGTGTGTGAGATATCGTAGGCTTCAATATAAACAGGAGGGGCAGAAAGTGACAAAAGCCTTGCAAGTTCATCCAAAGCCGCCGTTTCAGGAGTGCTTTTTTGCTCCAACTTTGCCAAATGCTCTGCCGCATTAAAGGCGCACATTTTCACAAGACTCATTTGCTCTCCCTTTTGAGGAACAACAACGCTAACGCTGTGCTCAGCCTTTTGAGAAAGCCAATTCTCAATCAACTCGATGTCTGAAATATCACCGTCTAAAACAATTCTTTTTGGTATTTCGGTAACCGAGCTATAATACCTTTCTAAAAATTCTGTTCTATCCAAAATAAGTTCATCGGGATTATTTATAACAAAAAAACTCATATCGGTAAGGTGCCCTGCCCTGAAACACATTACAGCAAAACAAAGGGTGGTTTCGGTACGGGCAGTTGCAATAACATCCTGCTCCTTGTAGGAGGATGTTATAACCTTTTGGCGCTCGGTTGCACGGGTTAAAGCTTTTATTCTGTCACGAAGCTTGGCAGCAAGCTCGAATTCTAAATTTTCAGCCGCTTGCTCCATTTGTTTTTGAAGCTTGGCGGTCATTTGGAGGCTACCGCCCTTTATAAATTCAACCGCTGAGCGCACAGATTCCAAATAATCCTTCTGTTTAATTTTGCCGCTACAGGGTGCAGAACAAAGTCCAATATGATGATTAAGGCAGGGACGCGCTTTTCCTATATCGCGGGGAAACTGTTTGGAGCAGCGTGGAAGTCTAAAAATTTTTTGGGCTTCATCCACCGTTTGTTTCAAAATCCAACCCGAATTAAAAGGCCCCAGATACTCGGCTTTATCATCCAGCTTTTGCTTGACCTCACTAATCATAGGCCAATCTCCGCTTGTGATTTTTATATAGTGATAGCCTTTATCATCCTTTAAAAGAATGTTGTATTTTGGACTATGCTGTTTAATAAGTGAACATTCTAAAAGCAAGGCTTCAAGTTCAGTATCACAGATTATATAATCAAAATCGTCTACCTGCTCCACCATTTTTTTTACTTTAAGGGTGTGCTGTTTATCACTCCCAAAATAAGAGCTAACTCTGTTTTTAAGTTTTTTTGCTTTACCGATATAAATAATTTGCCCCGATTTGCTTTTCATAATATAAACGCCGGGTAAAAGGGGTAAAGACATAGATTTTTTTCTAAGTTCAGCTAGATTTGGATTCATAAAACAACACCTCCTTAAGGAACAATTATATTTTTATTATACACTATTTAAAAATAATTTTCAATAAAATCAAACCCTTTAATTTGAAATATAAAAATCGCCCATATAATGAGCGATTTTTAACTTATATTATTACAAAATCTTCTGCTTTTACTGTGAAATCATTTGACACAAAGTCTGAAGTATTATAGTTAACCACCGTAAATCTACCGTTTTCATAGGTAGTTTTGAAAACACCGTCTGCCATTTTTTCGTGATTTGCCATTGCGGTATAGCGAATAGGCTCTAAAGAACTGTAAAGTTCCTCTGCCGCTTTTATAACCTCAGCCGTTTCTTTTAAATCATCATCGGTATCACACACGGGATTTTCCTTGCCCAAAAACTCAAAACCTCCACGCTTTTTATCCATAAATTTCTTATAAACGTAAATGGCGGGTCTGCCGCCGTATTCCACAAGTTTTAAAAGTTTTTTTCTTTCACCCATAGTGCAGTTCATTATATCACCCGAAGGGCAATAAAGAATTACTCCATGGTAAACAAGGGGGTAAAGGGGAATTTTAACGTTTATAAAGGGATCATTAGCAGGAGTGTCCTCTAAAAGATTAGAGCAGGTATAAAGGGCGTAATCCAGCACACCTATAAGATAATCATACCCACCCTCAGAAGATACTCCTCCAAAAAGATTTTTTGCCTCAAGGAGGGTTTTGAAAAAATATTCTCCCCCTTGTTTTTTGGTTATGGGATGTTCGCCTGAAAAACAATCCCTTGGCGGTACAGTACCTAAAACATCAATATAATGCATACCGTTAAAACCAAGTTTACGAGTTTTTTCAAGGTTTTCTCTACAAGTTTTATATCCACACTCAGGGCAAATAATATAAGCCCTTCCGCCCGACCAGGGAAAATGCCCCCTGCAAATCTCACCGTCTTCTTTAACAATAGAATCATTAATATTAAAGTTTTTTGCAATACTGTAGGAATCGCTTGAATTTGTATGGGCGTTTATGGTATAACCCGCATTTTCAGCCTTTTTAATGGCTTTTATAAGTT
>SVPL01000080.1 GCA_015065925.1 Oscillospiraceae bacterium | reverse complement strand
CAAACTTACCTATTTCTTCAAGTTCGTTACTGATGTTGGCGGTTGTAAGCTCTGAGCAGCCTGAGAAAACACCTTCGCCCATATATACAACACTATCGGGAATGGTAATGCTTTTAAGACCGGACCACGCAAAAGCTTTTTCTTCAATATCTGTAACGCTGTTGGGTATTGTAACTGAGGTTAAAGCCGAGCAATCCAAAAATGCATATGTGGAAATAATACCTAATCCGTTTTCAAGGTTAGCAGAGCTTAATGAGGTACAACCGTAAAAGGCGCTGTCATAAAGCTCCATAGATGCAGGAACATTAACAGATTTAAGATTTACACATTCATAAAATGCTTTGGGCATAGATTTAACTGCCTTGCCTATTTTGGCGGTTTCAACCTTAGATTCTCTGAAGGCGTTTCTGCCTATTTCTTCCACCTTATCGGGAACGGTAACATTTTTAAGACCCGAGCCCATAAAGGCGGCCTCGCCAATGGAGGTAAGCTCAGAGGGGAAGTTAACCTCAGTAAGAGAGGTGCAATAACCAAAGGCAAAATCACCAATGCTTTGAAGGGTGGTAGGAAGTGTAACGGATTTAAGAGCCGTACAATCGCCAAAGGCGGCATATGCAATATTAGTAACTGTGTTTGGAATGGTGACTGATGTGATTTTATCACAGCCTAAAAATGCGTTTGGAGCAATATCCTTTACGGTATCAGGTAAAACAATATCACCGCTTTTATCCTTGTCGCAGCTTATAACGGTGGTTTTATCGGTTGTATAGGTAACACCGTCTACAGTAGTGCAGTAATCGCCTGCGGTTTCATAACCGATTTTCACATTGCCATATTCGGCTTTGTGATCAAAAAGCACAGAAATATCGGTACATTCTGAGGGAAGTAAAATTGTTTCGGTACAGGCGGGGGCAACTGCAATAAGCTTTGTTTTATCCTTTGTGTAAATTGCGTTTTGGCTTGAATAGTAATTGGGATTTGCCTCAGAAACGCTTAAGCTTTCAAGCTTTGAACATCCTAAAATAAGCTCCTCGGGTATAACAGTTAATCCACTGCCAAGGCTAAGAGAGGTGATGTTAGGTAAAGAGCTTAATGCATAATTGGAAATTTGAGTAACGCTATCGGGAATAACTACACCTGTAACGAGGTCGCCTGTTGAATTATGGGAATATAGCGAAGATATACTGAAAACAGGCTTTCCATCAATGGTATCAGGGATTTCCATAGTGCCACGAATTGTGCCATAATAACCGCTGATTACAACTCCCATATCCATATAAAAATAGTAATCAAACTCAAAGTATTCGGTTATTTCCACATTGCCTGTAGCAAGAATTTCCTGTTCATAATAATCGGTAAACTTCACGGTAAATACATTTTCGCCACCAATAGACCAAGGTGTGGTTTCTTGGTCACTTATAATCTCTACAAAACCGTATTCGTTACAAGAGTCCTCGGTTACGGTTTTTGTAACTACAGAATCATCCCAAAGGGTAAGCTCTAATTCAATA
This sequence comes from Oscillospiraceae bacterium, assembly GCA_015065925.1. Classification (GTDB taxonomy): domain Bacteria; phylum Bacillota; class Clostridia; order Oscillospirales; family Acutalibacteraceae; genus UMGS1279. Next base: position 5,923 of record SVPL01000080.1, on the reverse strand, counting down.
TCAAAATCGGTGTTATAAATAAAATTATCATTTTCACCATAATAGCCGTTTTCAGAATTGGTTTTGGCGCTTAACACCTTTATGCTTTTTACTACTTTATCGGTAAGATATATATCATAATCAGCAGAGTGACCTAAATAATCAACGGTGCATTTATTTTTACCCATCTGCCACTCATTACCGTAGCCCTGCTCACTATATATACTGCACCAATATTTTTCACCGAAAAGAGCATTGATTTCATACCATTGCATAGGCTTTGAAACGGTGCCGTCAGTATAGTAAACTGTTATTAAGGGCGAGCCATTTTCATAATAATATTTATAACTGCCCTCTTCGCCTTCCTGTTCATAATAGTTGTTTGCATTAACGGGAGCAGACGCAACCGCTGTAATTTTTTCAATGGGATTTTCTACAATGGTTACGGGAACTATACAGCTTAAAATTTCATTTTCACTATCATCGGGGTTTGAATCAAACTCAAAGGTAAAGCTATAATTTCCCGTCTTTGACCACGGTGTTTTGGAAGACTGGTTACTGCTATGCCAAAAATTATATGAATAATTGGTTTTTGCATCAAGACAACCATACTCTTCGGTTAAAGTAAATCCATTTTCAAAGGTTAAGGTTATTTCGGGCCAAAATGCATCGAAATTATATTCCCAAAACGCTGCTTCGTTCTCATAATCATAAGAAAAATTACTGTCAACATCTATAATTGCGTCATATGTAGCTTCTACGCTGATGCTTTTGACGGCGCTGGATATTATCGAAACTTCAAAATCACATTCAACGCCCAAAAGACTTGCGGTGGCTGAGTAGCTTCCGCCCAATACCCATTGGTTTTCATAGCTTTGGTTAGTTGAAAACTCGGGTTCAAAATACAAGATGCTTTTAATATCATTATACGCAATAACACTATCCGATTTAGAGGGGTCCTTCCATTTTACGGTAAAGGTAGGCTCGGTATACGCAACATCATATTGATAAAATTCTTGTTGAGCATCTTCATCATATATTGAATTACCCGAAACATTTTCAACAAGGCTTTTTGTAGCCTCTGCCTCAATAGATTCAATGGGAGTTTCCTCAACGGTTGTAACAAAATCATAAAATACGGTTTCGTCACAAGGCAAATAACACAAATCAAAATAAGCCTCTATTTCCATACCCGTATGCCATGGGGCTTCATACTGACTGGCTCCATAAAATCCAATATCACAGCGAAGGTCAGCTCTTTCACTAATTTCATAATAATCCAAACTCTCGCTTGTGCCATCTTTATAATAAATATTTATGGTGGTGGCGTTTATGACATAGTCATAAATATTATAATAGAAATAGTCGCCAACAATCTCACTATAATCCCAATATCCGTCGATGTTTTCATAAATAGGACGGTGCAGGGTTAGTGAAATTTCCTCGATTGGGCAATCGTTTTCCTCTGCTAATGCCGTAACCACAGGGGTTGTAAACAATAGGCAAACAGAAAGAAATATTGCCAAAAGTTTGGTTAATGTTTTTTTCATAATATTCCAATCCTTTCTTAAAATATATATAAACCGATAAAATTATCGGGAATGTCCTTCGCATTTTTCGGGGATGTTTTCCCTGGAAAAATAGCCCTCTGAAATTTCACCGCAGTTTGAGGTGAAAAGCTTTCCACTCTCGGCACAGAAAATTTGTCTTTGAATATTTTTGGGAGAATTAAATTCCCTTACCTTTGAGTTATTCATATTTGAAGCGAATATTTTGAAAATATCGGGAGCTATGTTTGAGCCCTCCATACCACCGTGCCAAATGGCGCAGCTGTACTGTGGGGTAAACCCCGAAAACCAATTACCCTTAAGACCGTTTACCGAGCCGGTACCTGTTTTTCCGCATATATCAACACCGCTGACAGCGGCATTTTTACCTGTACCGCCGCGGGTTACAACGGTATTCAACATTCTGTTCATAATATATGCCGTTTCTTCACAAATAACCTGTTTTTCCTCAGGCTCAGCAGTATAAATAACCTCACCCTTTTGGTTTTTAATTTCTGCTACGGCATAAGGCTTTGTGTATTTACCGCCATTTGCAAAAATTGAGTAATATCCCGCCATATCCACAGGCGAAACACCCTTTATTAAATACCCCATTGCAAGATTACCGTAAATTTCCTCATAGCCCGATTTTTTAACCTTTTCTCTTTCCTCGGTTAAATCAAGGTCAAAAGAATTTTTTAAAAAATCAAGGGAATTTTTCACTCCCAATTTATCAAGAGTATGTACCGAAACAGTATTCACCGAATCGCGCACCGCATCACCAATGGAAATATATTTTTCTGTATATCTGCCGTTTGAATTTGTAGGCCAATCGGTTTTATAACCGTTTTCATCGGTAATTTGCTTAAAGGGTGAGTCCTTAGTAGGTGTCGCCCAATTAATAATGCCTCTTTCAAGCGCAGGAGTATAAACGCTAAGGGGTTTAAATGCCGAATAGGGCTGACTTTTTGCAAGGGCAAAGTTTTTAAGACCGTCATTTTCACCACTGCTGTAAACCGCCGTAACCGCCCCTTCAAGATTAGTAACCGCCCCGCCAAAAAGAGCATCTTCCGCAAGACCGCTTTCTTGCTCTGCCTTTATAAGCGCCTGCATTGCTTCAACCTCAAAAAGGGTTAAAATTGTATATCCCTCACTGCAAAGAAGCTCGGCTCCGTCTTCCTTTGATATGCCTTTAATTTCGGCTAATGCTAAAGCAGCGTCCTCAACAACAAAATCTATATAGTATGAATATTCTTCATTTGTATAGGCGGCGTCGCCGCTAGTGGTTGAGGTTATTTCGGCAAGCTTTTCACCGTTTGCACCTAAAACAGTTGAAGGGGTTTTTTCTTTACAGCCCGAAAGAGATGTCAGAGAAAAAAGCGTAATAACGGTTGCGAGTATAAGGGAAATTGATTTTTTAATTTGCATTTTTAAGTCCCTCTATATAATCCTTTATTTCTTTGGGAAATTCGGTAGTAGGCTTATCAACTATTCTGCTTCCCAAAAAGCTGATTTCATTCTTTAAATTTTCAAGATTATCACTAAGAGCTATAAGCTCTGATTTGCAATAATCTGCGCTTTGGCTATCCCCTGCATTTTCATACATTCCTATTGCCGTTTGTAAAATATAGGCGGTTTTTTCATACTCCTCATAGGAAAAAGGTGCCTTCTCTATAGCAAGCTTCATCTGTGCAAGGGCGCTTACCACATCCCCCTTGGCAAAAAAGTAATTGGCTTTAGCGCTATTTGCAAGGGAATTTGCTTCACTTAAATCCAGTATTTCATTTGCAAGAATACACATTTCATCTGCATCCTCGGTTTGGGTTAGCATTTTCACCTTTGCCTCGGTAAAATTGGGATATATTTTGGTAGCTGCAGCATAATCCCCTGCATAATATAAGCCTTGTGCAACCGAAAAATACAGGCAACCAAGCACAAGAATAACTGTTGGAATTAAAATCGTTATCCCCTTTTTAATATAAAGCTCCTTGCCTTCATTTTTATTAAGAATTGCAAGATACAACATAAATACAAAAACAAACTGCAAATCAAAATCAAAAAGACTGTGTGCTGTTATTACAAATAATAACATTCGGGTTTTAAAATCGGTGCCCTTTTTGAAAAAGCGTCTTGCCACTGCAAAAACGAACAAAAGAGTGGGTATCCATCCAATATCCAAAAGCAGCTGTAAAAAGTCGTTATGTATAAATCTTACCGAATAGAGTCCGCTTTGTATACTCTGTTCCATACTGTAATACCCCAAATATCCAAGTCCGAAGGGATTTTTAAGTATAAGGGGCAGAGCGTCGTAAAAATATAAAAATCTGCCTATAAAGGTGCTTGAAAAAATAGATGTTGTTAAAAATCTTCCTAAAGAATTTGTAAATCCAAATATCCAAGAAATAAGGGCAAGTAGTAAAATAGCGCCGAAAATCCCCAAAACAAACAAAATTTTCAGTCTTTTGCTTTCGAATTTTTTAAATACAATTAGTATTAATGATATAACAGAAAGTATAAACACAGTTCTGCTTCCCGAATATAGAATACCAAAAACATAAATAAAAGCAAAAATAATATCCAACCAATTCATTTTATCTTTTAGAAGGGTATAAATTAATGTGCAAAGCAAAACAAGGGCAAAGGTGTTAGGATATCCGAAAAATCCTGCCAGACGGCCGTTTACCAAAAAATAAGGCTTTAAAAGTGGGATTTGTCCCAAAATAGCCGAAAGTACCGTTATTACTGCGGCAAGGGGAGAAAGTATATCAAAAAATGAACCGATATTTTCCTCTTGACCTTTTTGCATAAGCAGAAGCATAAAGAGGGATAGCGGTAAAAACTTAACAATACCAAAGGGCGCCATACCCTTATCTACCGCCCAAAAAACGCTGATTAAATAAAATAAAAATATAACGCCTATGGAAATGCTTAAGGGATTAATAAATATTTTGATATTTTTTTGAAGTTTAAATTTTATAATTATTAAAACACAAAGGACTACCGAGCACACGCCCGATAAAACCTCATAAAAAAGACCACAAAAAACAAAGGCTAAAGCCAAAACCCAAGCCGAACAGGTTGCATTTTTAAAATTCAGCGTTTTAGTCAATGAATTTTTCAAATTTTGCACCTCTGCAATCTTTTTAAAATATTATCGCACATTATTGCCGATTTGTAAAGTATTATTAATATAATAATATTATATATAATAAAAAAGTTGTTTCACAAGAATTTGTAAAACAACCAACAAAAATATTATATCAAATTTTCATATTAAAGTCAATATTTTTTGTGCATATGATATAGTTTTCTGCGTTTTGCATAAGAATTAATATAAAAGTTTAACAAATTTGTGTATTGAAATGTGGTTTAAAATATGATATATTAAAGACACAGAAAGGAAACGGTGAGTCCAATGTACAGATGATAAAAGCTCAAAATTCAAATTAAGGTTAAGATTTCAAAAATTATAAAAGAAGGATTAAACAAACAAAATTTACATAGATGCCGAAAGGCGAACCGAAATCTTGGTTTTAAAATGAATTGAGAGTTGAATAAAAAAGCCTTCGTAAGAAATAAATTCCCACATAAAAGAAGCTCGCTTTACGGGAGATTGAAGAACAAAAAGAAAATGTGATTAGGGAACTTGAAAAAGAAAAAAGGAAGGCGTATTCAGTAGAAAGTGAGGTACAAAAAAGTGATGCTGGATACTAAGAGTGAACAGAAATAACCCTTGACCGGAAAAAATGTGTAAAGAAACATTGGTCAAGGGTTATTTCTATTTTTAAAGAAAATTTGGGCTCTTTGTCAAATGTTGGGGTCAGGCAATGATAAACTTAAATTATATAAAATCAAAGGTAAACCGTCAGAAATACTCTGTCGGGTATTTTTTTGCAGATTTTATTCTCCTATTTGTAATTTACAATTTGATTTAAATTATAAAGGGTAATATTGTCGTTATTATCTGCCTCTGATACAAGCTTGCTATCAAACCCTGATTCAGAGAAAAGAGCGTAATAAAACTTTGCACCTTCTTTAAGTGGTGTCAGTTTGGTAACTGTATCAAGATACTCGGAATAATCGAACGGTGAATTTTTGAACTTACACTCACCAACCAAATACTCCTTGCCGTCCTTTTCAACGCCAAGAATATCAATTTCGGTTTCAGCAACTCTAACGCCTTTTGGTGCATCCTTATCACGCAATGTAGTTTTTCCTGTCCATCTGCCCATTTTTGAATAACGGAAAGGCAGCTCATTTTTCTTCTGCATCTCTCTTACAAACTCTTTGCACACGTCCTCAAAGGTAAAGGATGCAAACTCGTGCAGTACCGGTGCAATAACATAATCATAAACGCCGTCTACATCGCCGTCTTCAAGTTGAGAAAAATTTGTAAA